>NZ_JBFBBE010000003.1:0-126426 GCF_040682555.1 Streptomyces sp. NPDC051172 | reverse complement strand
AACGTAGTCATCGGGGCACCTCCCTGATCATTGGATCGTGATGACTGGGGCTGGTCACTCGACGACGCTGGGGTCGGGGGGACTGCTCAGGGTGAGTGACGGGACTCGAACCCGCGACATCCTGGACCACAACCAGGTGCTCTACCAGCTGAGCTACACCCACCATGACCGGCGGTCTGCTTCGTGGTTTTCCGACCGGCCGAGAAAAAGTGTACAGGGTCCGAAGGGGTGCTCGCGCACGCCTTTCGCGGCGCCCCCTCGGGGGCGTTACTCCGCAGGCAGGACGTGCTTCGCCGCGATCGACCTGGCGGTGTCGGAGTCGGGGCCGGGCTGCGGCACGAAGATCGCCTCGCGGTAGTAGCGCAGTTCCGCGATGGACTCGCGGATGTCGGCGAGTGCGCGGTGGTTGCCGTTCTTCTCGGGGCTGTTGAAGTAGGCCCGCGGGTACCAGCGCCGGGCGAGTTCCTTGATGCTCGACACGTCGACGATCCGGTAGTGGAGATAGTCCTCGAGCGTCGGCATGTCGCGGAGCAGGAAGCCGCGGTCGGTGCCGACCGAGTTGCCGCACAGCGGGGCCTTGCCGGGCTCCTTGACGTGCTCGCGGACGTAGGCGAGGACCTGTTCCTCCGCGTCGGCCACCGTCGTGCCGCCGGCGAGTTCGTCCAGAAGCCCGGACGCGGTGTGCATCTGACGCACCACCTCCGGCATCGTCTCCAGCGCCTTGGACGGCGGGCGGATGACGATGTCGACACCCTCGCCGAGGATGTTCAGCTCGGAGTCGGTGACGAGGGCGGCCACCTCGATGAGAGCGTCGTCGGACAGCGAGAGGCCGGTCATCTCGCAGTCGATCCACACCATGCGATCGTTCATGCGACCACCCTAAGGCTGGCGCCCGCAAAATCGGCCCCCTGGTGTTCGAGGAGCAGGGGTACGGGAGGAGGAGGCGGGTGGCCTCGGTCACCCGCCCCCTCCTCGACGTCATGTGCCGCTGCGCTGCCCCGGCAGACTCGCCCGGCTCGTCGCATAGGCCTCGCGGCCGTTCTCCGCCGCGGCCGCGGCGGAAAGCGACGCACCCGATCCCACGGCACTCGCCGCCGCGCGCCGGCTCTGCAGCGGAACCGGTCCCTCCGGGTGCAGCAGGGGCGCCGGCCCCGGAGCCCCGGCCGCGCCCTCCATGTCGGCCGGCTTGTCGCCCTGCGGACGGCGAGCGCGGTACGCGGCACGGTAGGCCGCCGGGGACGACCCCAGCTGGCGGCGGAAGTGGCCGCGCAGGGCCACCGGCGAGCGGAAGCCGCAGCGGCCCGCGACCTCGTCCACCGAGTAGTCCGACGTCTCGAGCAGCCGCTGGGCCTGCAGCACCCGCTGGGTGATCAGCCACTGCAGCGGGGCGCTGCCGGTGAGCGAGCGGAACCGGCGGTCGAAGGTGCGCCGGCTCATGTACGCACGGGCGGCGAGGGTCTCCACGTCGAACTGCTCGTGGAGGTGCTCCAGCGCCCAGGCGACGACCTCCGCGAGCGGGTCGGCGCCGATCTCCTCTGGTAAAGATCGATCGAGGTAGCGCTCCTGACCGCCCGACCGGCGCGGCGGCACGACCAGACGCCGGGCCAGTGCGCCCGCCGCCTCGTTGCCGTGGTCCGTCCGCACGATGTGGAGACAGAGGTCGATTCCGGCCGCCGTACCCGCGGAGGTCAGCACGTCGCCGTCGTCGACGAAGAGCTCTCTCGGATCGACGTGCACCGACGGGTAGCGCTTGGCCAGCGTCGGTGCGTACATCCAGTGTGTTGTCGCGGGGCGGCCGTCCAGCAGGCCCGCCGCCGCGAGCACGAAGGCGCCGGTGCACAGCCCGACTATGCGGGCGCCCTCCTCGTGCGCCCGACGCAGTGCGTCGAGCGCCTCCTCCGGCGGCGGAGACGTGATCGAGCGCCAGGCCGGTACGACGACCGTGCCGGCGCGCGATATCGCCTCCAGGCCATGTGGCGCGGTGAGTTCCAGGCCCCCTGTGGTCCGCAGCGGGCCTTCCTCGCCGCCGCACACCAGCAGTCGGTAGCGCGGCACGCCGGCGTCCTGGCGGTCGATCCCGAACACCGACAGCGGTATGGAACTCTCGAAGATGGGGCCGCCGCTGAACAGCAGCACCGCGACGATCTCCTTGCGGCGTCGCCCGGAAAGCTTCCGGGCCGCGGCTTCCGGCGCGGCAGTGGAGTCGTGGCTCATACTGCTAAGCCCCCCTCGGTGGTCGCGGCTCCTCGGTTGTGTCGCTCCTGCACGTTTCCCCTCGGTCCTGCACGAGTCCCCCGCCGTAAGACGTCAAGATCGAATCTACTGTGTCGCACGATGCCGGTGTGACCAGTTCGCCAAGTGGCACATTGTCGACATGGCAACTTGGCGTGAAGCATTCGATCACGAAGCGTTGCACTCGCGGGCCGTGCAGGGAAGTGCGCCTTGTCGCAGTGGCCAATCCACGTAGGGTGCGCGGGGCTCCCGCGCCCCTGTTTCTGCAGGTGGAACGGGGGTTGGGGGGTGGCCGGGGCAAGGGGTGCACGGGGTCCGGAAGTTGGCTGAAAAGCATCGGACGTGTGCGCGGAAACCGGTCAGCCGACCGGTGTACTTCCCCCAGTGTGACGCCTGCCTCTGTGGGCGCCCGTGCCACTCCTGTGGTGGCGGCCCCGGCGGGAGGTGTGATCCTCGCTCGGCGGACGGGCCGCCACGCGCTCGGACTGGCGCAGCAGCAGCCGGCACACCGCGGTGACGGCGGCGAGACCGAACGCCGTGCCGGCGGCACCGGCGAGCGAGGCGCCGTACCAGAGAAGGACCACGGGGACGAGGACGCAGCTGAACGCCGCCCAGCGGACGACATCGGTCACGGTGTCCTGGGGCGGGGCGGTCGCGCGGGGAGTCTCGGGGGTGGGGTGCGGTCCGGACATGCGTGCTCCCTGGGGCCTGGGTCTCGGTGTTCAACGCGTGTTCGACCGGGCGGTCACTGTACGCGGCCGCCGTCGGCCCCCGGGCAAGTGAACCCTGTGCAAACCGCCTGTACAGCGCAGCAACCATTGCGTTACGGGCGCACCCTCGTGCATGCTCCCTGGAACCCCCACGCACCGTGGGTGGGATCTGGGCTAAGGAGGCGTGCCGCCGTACCCTTGGGGGTATGGGGTTGGGAAGATGATTCCCGGACACAGCTCCGCCGCACTGCTGCATCCGTCAGCGAGATCCGCTCGCGGGTCCTCCCATAAAAGGATCAAAACGCCGAGACAGCCATGGCCGGTCACGAATTCTTCGAACCCGCGGACCGCAAGCGCCCCGTCGCCGATCCCACGGCGGCCGAGCCCCAGGCGGCCGAAGAGCCACGCCATTCCTGCGATCCAGCCTTCAAACACGGCGTCGTCGTCGGCTTCGACGGTTCCACGTCCAGTGAGCGCGCCCTCGCCTATGCGATCGGCATGGCCCATCGATCCGGATCGGGCCTGATCATCGTGCACGTCGCCAACCGGCTGCCCACCACGGTGTGGGCCGGCTGCGAGCCACCGGTCTTCGTCGACGTGCCGGACCACCGCACCGAGGTACTGGGGCTCGAGCTCGCCTGTGCCGACTATCTGGCCGAGGTGCCCTGGATCCTGGTCGAGCGCGGCGGCGACATCTGCCACGAACTCGAAGAGGTGGGGCGGGAGTACGAGGCGGACGCGATCGTCGTCGGCTCCACGCAGGGCATCGTGGGGCGGATTTTCGGCTCCGTCGCGGGGCGGCTCGCCAAGCGGGCGAAGCGGCCCGTCGTTGTCATTCCGTAACTCCTCGTCCTCCCAGGTGAGATGCGATCCGGGAACGGGCTCCCGCCTTTGTGCAGCGCGCAAATCTACTCGCGCGTAGAGGTGTTTGTGCCTTTGTGAAGGGCATATATCGGTCACCGCACAACTGCACATGCATGAAGGGAGCCCGCCGTGGACAACGACGTCTCCGCGGGAAGCGGAACCACTACCGTGGTCGGCCGACTCGCCCTGGGTATCACCCTGTTGGCGTTCGGACTCGGATACACCCACGTGATCAATGGCGTGTCGGCCGCTGACGCCGTCTCACTGGCCCACTACGTAGGCGGCGTTGCGCTCTTCGTCGCCGGACTTCTCGCCTTCCGTGACGGTGACTCCGTCAACGGGACGGCGTACTCGGCGCTCGGCGCGCTGTGGTTCACCTGGGCCGTGACCGCCGGCAACTCGATGTCCGCCAACGCGGCGGGGCTGTTCCTGGCCCTGTTCGCCCTCGTGGCCCTGACGTTGACCCTCGCGGGTGGGGATCAACTGACGCAGGGTACGTACGGGTTGTTCTTCGTCTCGCTGGTGCTTCTCGCCATCGCGCAGTTCGCGACCAGCGGGTCGCTCGCGAAGGTGGGCGGCTGGTTTGCCGTGGCGGCCGGGGCGGTTGCCTGGTACGCGGCCACTGCGGCTCTCGCGCACTGGCCGACGGTGCTTCCGCGGCGTGCCGCCGGTCGGGGTGTGACGGCCACCGGCTAGCTGCGCAGGCCGGGGGTTTGGGCGGCCCCCGGCGCATGGAGCGGACCCCCCGTGCTCAGGTGGCAGCACGTGGGGGTCCGTTCTGTTGTGTGGCCTCTGCGGGTGGGTCGGGGGTGCCGCTACTCGACCGTCACGGACTTTGCGAGGTTCCTGGGCTTGTCGATGTCGCGGCCCAGGGCCAGGGCCGTGTGGTAGGCGAGGAGTTGGAGGGGGATGCCCATCAGGATGGGGTCGAGTTCGTCCTCGTTCTTCGGGACGACGATCGTCTCGTCGGCCTTCTCCTCGTGCTGGTGGGCCACCGCGAGGATGCGGCCGCTGCGGGCCTTGATCTCCTCCATGGCGGCGCGGTTCTTCTCCAGGAGGTCGTCGTCGGGGACGATCGCGACCGTGGGGAGGGCCGGCTCGATGAGGGCCAGGGGGCCGTGCTTGAGCTCGGAGGCCGGGTAGGCCTCGGCGTGGATGTACGAGACCTCCTTGAGCTTGAGGGAGGCCTCGCGGGCGACCGGGTAGCCCCGGACGCGGCCGATGAAGAGCATCGAGCGGGCGTCGGCGTACTGCTCGGCCAGCTTCTTGATCTCCTCCTCCTGCGCCAGGACCTCGGTGATCTGGGCGGGGAGCCTGCGCAGGCCCTCGATGATCCGCTTGCCGTCGCGGACCGAGAGGTCGCGGGTGCGGCCCAGGTGCAGGGCGAGCAGGGCGAAGGCGACCGTGGTGTTGGTGAAGCACTTGGTCGAGACGACGCAGACCTCGGGGCCCGCGTGGACGTAGATGCCGGCGTCCGCCTCACGGGCGATCGCCGAGCCGACCACGTTCACGATGCCGAAGACCCGCGCGCCCTTGCGCTTCAGCTCCTGGACGGCCGCGAGGACGTCGTAGGTCTCACCGGACTGGGAGACCGCCACGTAGAGGGTGTCGGGGTCCACGACCGCGTTGCGGTAGCGGAATTCGGAGGCCGGTTCGGCGTCCGCCGGGATGCGGGCCAGCTCCTCGATCATCTGGGCGCCGATCATGCCCGCGTGGTACGAGGTGCCGCAGCCGAGGATCTTCACCCGGCGGATCTGGCGGGCCTCGCGTGCGTCCAGGTTGAGGCCGCCGAGGTGCACGGTGGAGAAACGGTCGTCGATGCGGCCGCGCAGCACGCGGTCCACGGCTTCGGCCTGCTCGTGGATCTCCTTGTGCATGTACGTGTCGTGGCCGCCCATGTCGTACGAGGCGGCCTCCCACTCCACGGTGGTGGGCTCCGCCGTGGTGCGGGTGCCCTCCGTCGTGTACGTGCGGAAGTCGTCGGCCTTGAGGGTGGCCATCTCACCGTCGCCGAGAGTCACTATCTGCCGCGTGTGGGCGACCAGGGCGGCGATGTCCGAGGCGACGAACATCTCCTTCTCGCCGATGCCGAGGACCACCGGGGAGCCGTTTCGGGCCACCACGATCCGGTCCGGGAAGTCGGCGTGCATCACCGCGATGCCGTACGTGCCCTCGATGACCCGGAGGGTCTCGCGGACCTTCTCCTCCAGGGTCTCGGCCTGGGCGCGGGCGATGAGGTGGACGAGGACCTCGGTGTCCGTCTCGGAGAGGAACTCGACGCCGTCCGCCTCCAGCTTGCGGCGCAGGTCGGAGGCGTTGTCGATGATGCCGTTGTGGACGACGGCGACCTTGCCCTCGGCGTCCAGGTGCGGGTGTGCGTTCACGTCGGAGGGGGCGCCGTGGGTGGCCCAGCGGGTGTGGGCGATGCCGGTCGTGCCCTTGAAGCGGGCCGGGACCTTGGCCTCCAGGTCGCGGACCCGGCCCTTGGCCTTGACCAGCTTCAGGCCGGCCGCCTTGGGGGACGTCACGACGATGCCGGCCGAGTCGTAGCCGCGGTATTCGAGCCGCTGCAGACCCTCCAGCAGGAGGGGCGCCACATCACGCTTCCCGATGTATCCGACGATTCCGCACATGTATACGTAGTCCTAGCCGTAGACGATGCGGCGCAACTGCCTGAGCGTAAGCTCCGGCGGCGCGACCGCCCGGTATTTCAGGTCCGCCTCGATCCGTTCGAAGATCTCCGCGTTCACCAGGCCCTGGGCCTGCAGCTCGCGGTGGCGGCGACGGACGTACTCCTCGGTCGTCTCGTCGAAGTAGGCGAGCACGTCCTGGATCACCCGCAGCGCCTCGCCCCTGCTCAGGGGCGTGGACCGCGTCAGATGATCAACAAGTTCGTCGTGCACCCGGTAGATCCTGAGGTACCGAAGGCGGTTTCGCAAGAATCCTGCCCGATATCGGGCAAGGGACTGTCGGGGTGACTGTTGAGGTTCTTGTGAACCTCTGTTCGCAAGCTGTCCATCCTCAGTCCTGTGCGCCGTTGCTCAAGTCGACGAGTTTCAGACGCCATGGACATACCTCGTATGGGAGTACCGGAGCAGCTGGCCGAGCGCATGAGCATGGCCGAGCAGCACGAGTACCTGCGCGCGAGATTCTCGCGGCGCAACCTGATGAGAGGCGGCGCCGTGACGATCGGCGCCGTCACCGGTGGCGCATTCGTGCCGGGTGCGGTGGCCCAGGCCGCCGTTCCCACGCAGCGGACCGCCCCCGCGACCGAGACGGTCGACGGCTCGCTCGTCGCTCCGTTCGGCCGCCACCTCGCCTACGGCAGCGACGCCAGCACCGAGATGACCGTCTCCTGGCAGGTGCCGGTCGCGGTGAACAAGCCCTTCATCCGCATCGGCGCCCACCCCTGGGACCTCTCCCGCAAGATCGAGGCCGAGGTCCGCAGCCTCTACACCCCGGCCGGTGTCGGCGCCAGCGGCGACCACACGCAGTACTACATCCACGCCAAGCTCACCCACCTGCGCCCCGGCAAGACGTACTACTACGGCGTCGGCCACCAGGGCTTCGACCCCGCCGAGCCGCACCTGCTGGGCACCCTGGGCACCTTCACCACCGCGCCCAGGCACAAGAAGCCGTTCACCTTCACGGCCTTCGGCGACCAGGGCGTCAGCTACCACGGCCTGGCCAACGACAGCCTGATCCTCGGCCAGAACCCGTCCTTCCACCTGCACGCCGGCGACATCGCCTACGCCGACCCGGCCGGCCAGGGCAAGTCCGCCGACACCGGCTTCGACTCGCGGGTGTGGGACCAGTTCCTCGCCCAGACCGAGTCGGTCGCCAAGTCCGTGCCGTGGATGGTGAGTTACGGCAACCACGACATGGAGGCCTGGTACTCGCCCAACGGCTACGGCGGCGAGGAGGCCCGCTTCACGCTGCCCGACAACGGTCCTGACAAGGCGAACCTGCCGGGCGTCTACTCCTTCGTCCACGGCAACACGGCGATCATCTCGCTCGACCCGAACGACGTGTCGTACGAGATCCCCGCCAACCTCGGCATCTCCGGCGGCACCCAGACCAAGTGGTTCGAGGCGCAGCTGAAGAAGTTCCGGGCGTCGAAGGACATCGACTTCATCGTCGTGTTCTTCCACCACTGCGCCTACTGCACCTCCACCGCGCACGCCTCGGAGGGGGGCGTGCGCCAGGAGTGGGTGCCGCTGTTCGAGAAGTACACGGTGGACCTGGTCATCAACGGCCACAACCACCAGTACGAGCGCACCGACGTGATCAAGGGCAACCAGGTCACCAAGAAGCTGCCGATCGGCGAGACCGCGTACCCCGAGACCGAGGGTGTCGTGTACGTGACGGCGGGCGCGGCGGGCCGCAGCCTGTACGCGTTCACCGCGCCGGACTCCTACGAGGGGCACGAGCACGAGGTCGACTCCGTCGCCTCGTTCATCAACACCAAGGACGGCAAGGTCAACGAGACCGTCGCCTGGTCCCGGGTGCGCTACCTCAACTACTCCTTCCTGCGCGTGGACGTCGAGCCCGCGCCGCGCGGCCACTACGCCAAGCTGAAGGTGTCGGGCATCGCCGAGACCGGTGACCGCATCGACCACTTCACGGTGGCGCGCAAGGCCAAGTAGGGCGTACGCCCCGAAGACAGGGCGTACGGGTCACAGGCGGTCCTCGCCGGCGCTACAGGCGCTTGAGGACCGCCTGTTTGGCCATCGTGAACTCCTCGTCCGTCAGGACACCCGTGCGGTGCAGCTCACCCAGTTCCCGCAGCCGCCGCAGCAGCGCGTCGTGGTCGTCCCGGGGCGGCTCCTCCAGCTGTTTCGGCGATACGTCCACGGGGGCTGCCGACGGGTGCGGCAGCCGGGCCTGCACGGCCGCCGCGACCAGCGCCATCAGCGGGTCCTTCTTGAAGCCCCACAGCTCCACCGAGTTGGGGTCGTACTTGGGCGGTGCCTTGGTGGCCGCGTCCCGTACGGTGAAGCGCAGGTGCCCGTTCTCCAGGCCGGCCGCGGGCTGCCACTCCACGGCGACGACGTCGGTGACGGCCAGGGTGCGGGTGCCGGCGGCGGCCTTGGCGTCCTCCGTCTTCCAGTTCCACTCCAGGCGGATCTGCTCGCCGTCGAAGCTCACGGTGCCGTCACCCGCGGAGACGGAGAGCGGCACGGGCGGGCCCGGGAGCAGGTACTGGTCCGCCGGATCGGACGGGACCTTGTCCAGGAGCAGGGCGTTGCGAACCTCGTCCGTGAAGTACTCGGCGACCCCGTAGCGGTCGGATTCGACGAGCAGTTGGTACGGGTCGTTCGGCTCGGTGAGCCGTCCGCCGGAGGCGTGCAGCAGCGGGTCGGCGCCGTCGCGCAGCCGCAGCCTCAGCCGCCCGGACTTCTTGCCCTGCTCGAAGGAGATCCCTGCCAACGCGCCCAGCGGGACGACGAGTTCACCCAGTGCCCGGCGGAGCAGGCTGACGTTCCTGTCCCGCCCGGGCGTCAGCCGGAGGGCATCGCCGTCGAAGACCCACGTGCCGTCCCTCTGGATGATTTCCGCCATGGGGGGATTGTTTCATCGGTTCTGCGAGAGAGTGGTCTCTACCAATCGGAGGGAGCGCATGTGAGACTGCACCGCGTTCTGGCGTCGCTGTTGCTCGTGGCGGCTGCCGGCACCTTCACGGTAGGAGCGACCATGCCGACGAAAGTGAGCCCGACCCCGCTCGACCGGGTGGTTCCGGCACTCGCATCGGTCAAGCCCTGGGGCTCCCCGTACCGCATCACCGGCGCCACCGCCATCCGCGTCGACGACTCCCCGCGGGTGGGCCGGATCGGCGAGTACCTCGCGGACATCCTGCGCCCGTCGACCGGCTACCGGCTACCGCTGGTCCACTGGGGCCGCGGCGGCATCCAACTCCGGCTCGAGAGGCAGACGAAGGGCGGGCTCGGGGCGGAGGGCTACCGCCTGGACAGCTCGGAAGGCGGCATCACCATCACCGCTGCCGAACCCGCCGGCCTCTTCCACGGCGTCCAGACCCTGCGCCAGTTGCTGCCGCCCGCGGTGGAGAAGAAGTCCGTACAGCCCGGACCGTGGCTGGTCGCGGGCGGCACGATCAAGGACACCCCGCGCTACGCCTACCGCGGCGCGATGCTCGACGTCTCCCGCCACTTCTTCACGGTGGCCCAAGTCAAGCGCTACATGGACGAATTGGCGCTCTACAAGATCAACGAACTGCATCTGCACCTCAGCGACGACCAGGGCTGGCGCATCGCCGTCGACTCCTGGCCGCGGCTCGCGACCTACGGCGGCTCGACGGAGGTGGGCGGCGGCCGGGGCGGTCACTACACCAAGGCCGACTACCAGGAGATAGTCCGGTACGCCGCCTCCCGCTATCTGGAGGTCGTCCCCGAGATCGACATGCCCGGCCACACCAACGCGGCCCTCGCCTCGTACGCCGACCTGAACTGCAACGGCATGGCGCCCCCGCTCTACACCGGCACCGACGTCGGCTTCAGCTCCCTGTGCGTCGGCAAGGACGTCACGTACGACTTCGTGGACGACGTCATCCGTGAGCTGGCCGCGATCACCCCGGGCCGCTATCTCCACATCGGCGGCGACGAGGCGCACTCCACCAGCCACGAGGACTACGTCAAGTTCATGGACCGGGTGCAGCCGGTCGTCGCCAAGTACGGCAAGACGGTGATCGCCTGGCACCAGATCACCGGCGCGCACCCGGCGAAGGGGGCGATCGCCCAGTACTGGGGCCTGGACGACACCGACGCGGCGGAGAAGGCTCAGGTCGTGAAGGCCGCGCAGAACGGGACCGGGCTGATCCTCTCGCCCGCCGACCGGATCTACCTCGACATGAAGTACACCGAGGACACCCCGCTCGGGCAGGACTGGGCCGGGCTGGTCGAGGTGAAGCGGTCGTACGACTGGGATCCCGGCGACTACCTTGCCGGAGCGCCGGGTTCGGCGATCAAGGGCGTCGAGGCGCCGCTGTGGACCGAGACGATCGTGACGGACGCCGACATCGACCACATGGTGTTCCCGCGGTTGGCCGGGGCGGCCGAGCTCGGCTGGTCGCCTGCGTCCACGCACGACTGGGACGCCTACAAGGTGCGGCTTGCTGCGCAGGCTGCGCGGTGGGATGCGCTGGGGATCGGCTACTACCGGTCGCCGCAGGTTCCCTGGTGATTCGTCTGACCGCAGGTGGGGGCTGGTCGCGCCCACGCGGCGGAGCCGCAAATTGACACAGCCCCGCGCCCCTAAAGGGGCGCCCGTCCAGCTGATCAGAACCCCGAGACGGGATTCTTCAGGGTTCCGATCAGCTGGAGGGCGCCCGCAGGGTCGGTCAGGTCGACCATCTGCCTGTTGTTGCGCAGTTGGAGCCGGTTGAGGCAGGACAGCGCGAACTCCGGGGCGAACATGTCGTACCGCTGGAACTTGTCGGCGAGTTCGGGCACCGACCCCTGGTACTCGCGGATGACCTCCGCGACCGTGCGCCAGAAGTCGTCCTCCGCCAGGATGCCCTCACCGGCGAGGTTCGCGGCGAGGAAGCGGAAGAAGCAGTCGAAGACGTCCGTGAAGATCGACAGGAGTTTCTTGTCCTCCGGGACGTCCACGCGCAGCCGCTCGACCGCCGGCGGGAGCACCGCGTCCGGGTCCATGACGGCGATCTCCTCGGCGATGTCCTTGTAGATCGCGCGCTGCACGACCCCGTCCTTCAGGACCAGGATCACGTTCTCGCCGTGCGGCATGTAGACCAGGTCGTAGGCGTAGAAGCTGTGCAGGAGCGGCGTGAAGTACGCCCGCAGGTAGTGCCGCAGCCACTCGGTCGGCGCCAGGCCCGACTGCTCGATCAGCGCGCCCGCGAAGGACGCGCCCTCGTGGTCGACGTGGAGGAGACAGGCCATGGTCGCCGGCGACTCGCCGTCCCGGAGGTCGGACACCGGGCTCTCGCGCCAGAGTGCCGCGAGCATCTTGCGGTACGGCGAGTAGCGGTCCGTGGCCTTCTCGTACTCCAGGTGCCGGTAGCCGACGGCGGCCCGCTCGCGGATGATCGACAGGCCGGTGGACTTCAGCACCGGATCGCCCTCGATCAGTTGGGCCAGCCAGTCGTTGATGGCCGGGGTGGCCTCCATGTAGGCGGCCGACAGCCCCCGCATGAAGCCCATGTTGAGGACCGACAGGGCCGTCTTCACATAGTGCTTCTCGGGGTGCGAGCTGTTGAAGAAGGTCCGGATGGACTGCTGGGCCAGGTATTCGTCGTCGCCCTCGCCCAGGCACACCAGGTGCCGGCGGGCGATCTCGGCGGCGAAGGTGACGGTGAGCTTGTTCCACCACTGCCAGGGGTGGACGGGGATGAGCAGGTAGTCGGCGGGGTCCAGGTCCTGCTCGCGCAGGATGCCGTGGAACCGCTCGACGGTCCGCTCGCCCAGCTCCTCCCGCACGAAGGTCTCGTACTCGATCCCGACCCCCGCCGTGAAGGCGGCGCGCGACCTGTGCGCGGCCAGCCACACCAGACGGACCGGGCTCGCGGTCTCGGGGGCGTACGACAGGTACTCGTGGATGCCGAAGCCGAGCCGTCCGTTGTTGGCGACGAAGCAGGGGTGGCCCTCGGTCATACCGGTCTCGACGGCCTGGAAGCCGGAGCGGGCCAGTTCGGCGGCCGGGATCTGCGGCTTGGTGAGCTTGTAGCAGGTGCCGGAGAGGGTGGAGGAGATCTCCTCCAGGTAGACGGGGAGGATCTCGTCGCTCAGGCCCAGCGCCGCCCTCAGCTCGATGAAGAAGTCCAGTGCGGCAAGGGGGAGTTCGGTGCCGTCGCGATGGCGGGTGATCGAGCCGGCGTCGATCTGCCAGTGGTCGAGGGCGCGGCGCGTGGCGGTGAAGCGGTAGCGGGTCAGGCCGTCGTCGCTGCGGACCACGTACCCGTTTCCGCCGGTGGCTTCCGGTGTGATCAGGCGCTCGTGCGCGAACTCGGCGAGGGCCTTGCGGACCAGCAGGCGGTTGGCCTGCTCCCAGCGTTCGGGTGAGAGGTGGGCCACGGTGTCGGTGAGGGTCATGCGGGCACCATCGCGTTCTCGAACTGCTCGCGTGTGCAGAAGCTCAGCAACGCCTTCTTCTCCGGCTTCCGGATCTCGCGTTCGGGCACGAAGCCGACGGCCTCGTTCAGGGCGTGGACGGCGGTGTTGGAGATGTCCGGCTCGACGACGACGCGTCGCACCGCCGGGTCCTCGAAGAGGCGTGCCATCACGGCGGTGATCACGGACCGGGTGAAGCCGTGCACGGGTGTGTCGGTGGCGGGGGTCAGGAAGTGCATGCCGATGTCGCCCGGCTGCGGCTCGTAGAGGCCGGCCAGTTCGCGGTGGGCGGGGTCGTAGTACTCCATCAGGAAGGCGGGTTCGCCGTCCCCGTCGAGCCCGAGCAGCGCGTGATGGTGCTCGTCGGCCGCGATCTCCATGTACGCGCGTTCGACGTCCTCCAGCTTCGCGTCCTGCATCATCCAGAACGCGGCCTTGGGGTGGGTGACCCAGGTGTGCAGGAGTTCGGCGTCGGTCAGCGGGTCGAGGGGGCGGAAGGTGAAGGTCGTCGGGCTCATGCGGTGAACTCCTGGAACGCGATGGTCTTCTCGACCGGGTAGTACTCGGTGCCGAGCAGCTCGCGGATGATGCAGCTGTTGCGGTAGGCGCCCATGCCCAGGTCGGGGCTGGTGATGCTGTGGGTGTGCACGCCGGCGTTCTGCAGGAAGACGCCCCGGCCGGTGGTGTCGATGGAGTAGTTGCGGGCGACGTCGAAGTTGCCGTGCGAGTCGTAGAGCAGCCGGTCGCGCACGGGCTTCAGGAACTCCGGCTCGGCGTACTGGTAGCCGGTCGCCAGGATCAGGCCCTCGGACTCGATCTCGTAGTCCTTCTCCTGCTCCTCCTGACGGAAGGAGAGCGTGTACGCGCCGTTCTCGTAACGCGCACTGGTCAGTGCGGAGTTGGTGAGCAGGCGGGTGGGCACGGGACCGCCGAGGTTCTTCTCGTAGAGCAGATCGAAGATCTCGTCGATCAGGTCGGCGTCGATTCCCTTGAACAGGCCCTTCTGCTCGGCCGTGAGCCGGTAGCGGGTGGCCTCCGGCAGCTCCCGGTAGTAGTCGATGTACTCCGGGGAGGTCATCTCCAGCGTGAGCTTGGTGTATTCGAGGGGGAAGAAGCGCGGGGACCGGGTGACCCAGTTCAGCCGGTAGCCGTGGACGTCGATCTCGCTCAGCAGGTCGTAGTAGATCTCTGCGGCGGACTGCCCGGACCCGACCAGCGTGATCGACTCCTTGCGCTGCAGCTCCGCCTTGTGCTGCAGATAGCGGGAGTTGTGGATGAGGTCGCCGCCCAGGTTCCGGCAGGACTCGGGGATGTGCGGCGGAGTGCCCGTGCCGAGGACGAGGCGGCGGGCGCGGTACACGTCTCCGCCCTCGGTGCGTACGAGGTAGTTCTCCGTCCCCTCGTCGTACGTCACCTCGGTGACGGTCGTGCTGAAGCGGACGCTGCTCAGGTTGTTCGCGGCCCAGCGGCAGTAGTCGTCGTACTCGACGCGCAGCGGGTAGAAGTTCTCGCGGATGTAGAACGAGTACAGCCGGCCCTTCTCCTTCAGATAGTTGAGGAAGGAGTACGGCGAGGTCGGGTCGGCGAGGGTGACCAGGTCCGACAGGAACGGGGTCTGGAGATGGGCGCCGTCCAGGAACATGCCCGCATGCCACTCGAAGTCCGGCTTCGACTCCAGGAAGACACCGTCGAGCTCGGCGATCGGCTCGGTCAGACAGGCCAGGCCGAGGTTGAACGGGCCGAGCCCGATCCCCACGAAGTCATGAGTCGCAGAAAGAGGGATCGGGTTTTCAGGACGCGCGGTCAAGGGACTCTCCCAGGTACTGCTCGGCGTGGCCGGCTATCAGGTCCAGGACGGCGGCGATGTCCTCGCTCGTCGTCTCGGGGTTGAGCAGGGTGAACTTGAGGTAGTGGCGGCCGCCCACCTCGGTGCCCGCGACCACCGCGTCGCCGGAGGCGAACAGGGCCCTGCGGGCGTACAGGTTGGCGCGGTCGATCTCGGCCGGATCGGTGACGGCGGCCGGGATGCACCGGAAGACGAGGGTGGAGAGGGACGGCCGGACGACCACGTCGAAGCGGGGGTCGGCGGCGAGGAGGGTCCAGCCCTCCTGCGCCAGGTCGCACACCTCGTCGAAGAGTTCGCCGATGCCGTCGGCCCCCATCACACGCAGCGTCATCCACAGCTTGAGGGCGTCGAAGCGCCGGGTGGTCTGCAGGGACTTGTCGACCTGGTTGGGGATGCGCTCGGTGACCATACGGCGCGGGTTGAGGTACTCCGCGTGGTAGGTGGCGTGGCGCAGGGTCGAGGCGTCCCGCACCAGTACGGCGGACGAACTCACCGGTTGGAAGAAGGACTTGTGGTAGTCGACGGTGACCGAGTCGGCACGCTCGATGCCCTCGATGCGGTCCCGGTACCTGAGCGAGGCGAGCAGCCCGCAGCCGTACGCCGCGTCCACGTGCAGCCAGGCGCCGAACTGGGCGCACAACTCGGCGATCTCCGGCAGCGGGTCGATGGAGCCGAAGTCGGTGGTGCCCGCGGTGGCGACGACGGCCATGGGGACCAGGCCGTCCTTCCGGCAGCGCTCCAGCTCACGGGCCAGGGCGACGGTCTGCATCCGCTTGTCGTGGTCCACAGGAACGGAGACCACGGCGTCCTCGCCGAGGCCGAGCAGTTTCGCGGACTTCTTCACGCTGAAGTGACTGACCTCGGAGGCGAAGACACGCAGTTCGGCGAGGGTGGCCCCCTCTTCCCACCCTGCCCGCCCCGGCTTGGCTTCCTCGCGGGCCAGCAGCAGCGCCTGCAAGTTGGACTGGGAGCCGCCGGAGGTGAACACACCGTCCGCGGCGGGTCCGAGACCGATACGGGCGGTCGTCCAGTCGATGAGCCTGCGTTCGATCAGGGTGCCGCCGGCCGACTGGTCCCAGGTGTCCAGGGAGGAGTTGACGGCGGACAGGACGGCCTCGCCGAGCACCGCAGGGATGACGACCGGGCAGTTGAGGTGGGCGAGGTAGCGGGGGTGGTGGAAGTAGACCGCGTCGCGGAGGTAGACGTCCTCCAGCTCGTCCAGGACCGCGCCGGTGTCGCCAAGTGGCCGGTCGAGGTCGATGGCGTCGATCCGGGGAGCGAGGGCGTCGACGGAGACACCGGTGAACGGACGGTCGGTGGTGGCGAGTGTGGCCGCCACCCGCTCGACTCCTTCGGTCACGCAGCGGCGGTAGCGCTCCGCGGTCAGGTCATTGAGCAGGTGCGAGCGCATTGGGGGTCCTCCGGTGGGGACAGTCCGTGCGGGTGGGGGTGAGGGGCGAGGCCCAATTAACTTAGGCAAGCCTAACCTAATATCTTTGGGTCCAATCCTGCCCCTCCCGTGACCGCCGTCACTCCTGTTCGCGCAACTGCTCCTCGCTCAGGCCCTGTCGCCAGTAGCCGACGAAGGTGACCCGCCGCCGGTCGATGCCACGCTCCTGGACGAGGTGCCGCCGCAGCTGCTTCACGCTTCCGCTCTCGCCCGCGATCCAGGCGTACGGGTGCTCGGCGGGCGGCAGTCGGTCGGTGCGCAGGGCGTCGAGGGCCATGGGGGACCCCTCGACGTCGCCTGCGCCCCGGACCAGCCAGGTGATCTCGGCGTCGGCCGCGGTCACCAGGTCCTGGATGTCCCCGGCGTCGTGCACCTCCAGCCAGACCCGGGCGCGGGCATCGGCCGGCAGCGACTCGAGGATCGCCGAGACGGCCGGAAGGGCGGTCTCGTCCCCCCAGATCAGCACCAGATCGGTGTCCGCGGGCGGCCGGAAACGGATCGCCCGGTTGTCCGCGACCGCGGGCCCGAGCACCACGACACGATCACCGGCGGCGGCTCGCGCGGCCCAGGCGGAGGCGGGCCCGGCCGGGGTGTGCAGCACGAAGTCGACGTCGATCTCGTCCGGGTCGTGGCGCAGGCTCCGCAGTGTGTACGACCGCATCACGGCCCGTACGCCGTCGGGCAGTTCACGCCAGGCCTGCCACCAGCCGTCGCCGAGTTCGTACGGTACGGCGGGCTCGCTCTGCCCCGGATGCGGGAGGAAGAGGGACAGGGACTGGTCCCGTCCGTGGGAGGCGAAGCACTTCAAGTCCTCCCCGGCGAAGGTCACCCGGACCAAGGACGGGCCGAGCCGCCTCGTCCGTACGACCCGGAGGGAGAAGAAGCGGAAGGGGGCGGCTACGGCGGTGGTCATATGGGCTCCTGAGTTGCCGTCAGGTTGTAAGCGAGGGGAGGCGCACTAGGCCTAGGGGCGCGGGGAACTGCGCGACCAGCCACATCGGACCCGCACATACCCACGGCCCCAAACGTTCAGCCGACCTTCTTCGCCTTCTCCAGCGCCTCGGCGAGATCAATGAGCAGCGGCGTGCACTTGTCGTAGGACAAGATCGGCTCGGGCGACCGCGAGATCACCTGCCCCGCCTTCACCGCCGGCAGCTTCTTCCAGGTCGCCTTGGTGATGTCGGCAGGCTGAATCGTCGACGACCGGTCGTCCATCATGATGACGTCGGCCTGGTACTTGTCGACGTTCTCCCAGCTCAACGACTCGAACCAGCCACCCCCCTTGGCCTTCGCCTTCTCCGGCGGCTCGACGAAGTTCACGCCGAGCGCCTTGAAGTACTCCAGGTCGATCGAGAGGTTCGTGCCGGAGACGTAGAAGAGCGCGTCGCTCGCGGAACCGGCCAGCACCTTGATGTCGGGCCTGGCCCTCGCGGCCCTGCGCAGCCGGGCGGCGGCGGCTTCGAACTTCTTCTTCGCCTCGGTGACCTTGGCCGCCGTCATGTCCGCGCCGAGTGACTCCGCGAGCGCCCACATGTGCTGCAGCGGCTCGGTCAGCCGACGGTCGTAGACGGAGATGCCGACGCTGGGTGCCAGTTTGGCGATCTTGTCCTTGGAGGCCTCGGGGACGTACCAGAGGGTGCCGGCGTCGTCGAACATCGTGGAGATGAGCAGGTCGGGCGCGAGGGCCGCGTACTTCTCGACGTTGAACTGGTCCCAGACGTTGCCGAGGATCGTGACCTTGCTGATGTCCATGTCGCCGGCCTGGACGTCGGGCTTGCCGTCCGCCGTCCTGGTGGGGCCGAAGACACCCTTGACGCTGATGCCGTAGTCGTGGAGGGCGGCGGCGACACCGGTGAACGCGACGATGTTCGTGGGCACTTGGTCGAGCTTCACGGTCGTACCGCGGTCGTCCTTGAACGACCAGGGGCCCTCCGCCGGGGGCGGGGATGCCGTGGCGGTCGTCCCGTTGCCGGAGCCGCCGCTTTTCGCGTCGTCGTCGCCGCAGGCCGCGAGCACGGCCCCGAGGCCGAGGGCGCCGCCCGCGGCGAGGATGCCGCGTCGGGTCGGATGGGTGGCTCTGGCGTTGGGCATGCTGTGGCTGCTTTCGAACGGGGCGGAACGCCCGCCGGACGACTTTGAATGTAGGTTAGCCTAACCTAACTCGATGTCCAGAGGTGTGGGCGTTCCGGTCCCGAACTGTCAGCGGCCTGCGGGCCGGAGCCGTGGTGCCTCGGCTGCGGTCAGCCGACCAGTCCCAACTCCCTTGCGATCAGCATCCGCTGGACCTCGCTGGTGCCCTCGCCGATCTCCAGGATCTTGGAGTCGCGCCACATACGGGCCACCGGGTACTCGTTCATGAAGCCGTAGCCGCCGTGGATCTGGGTGGCCTCGCGCGCGTTGTCCACGGCGACGGTGGAGGAGTGGAGCTTGGCGAGGGCGGCCTCCTTCTTGAAGGGGGCGCCGCTCACCAGCCGGGCGGCCGCGTCGCGCCAGGCAAGCCGGGCGGTGTGGGCCTTCATCTCCATGTCGGCGATCTTGAACTGGATGGCCTGGTTGGCGCCGATGGGGCGGCCGAAGGCCCGGCGCTCCTTCGCGTACTTCACCGACTCGTCCACGCAGCCCTGGGCGAGCCCGGTCGCGAGGGCGGCGATGGCGATCCGGCCCTCGTCGAGGATGCGCAGGAACTGGGCGTAACCGCGGCCCTTCTCGCCCAGCAGGTTGGCCGCCGGGACGCGGACGTCGGAGAACGACAGCTCACGGGTGTCCGAGGCGTTCCAGCCGACCTTCGAGTACGGGGCCGCCACCGTGAACCCCGGGGTGCCCGACGGGACGATGATCGAGGAGATCAGCGGTTTGCCGTCCGGCTTGCGGCCGGTCACCGCCGTCACCGTGACCAGGCCCGTGATGTCCGTACCCGAGTTGGTGATGAAGCACTTGGTGCCGTTGATCACCCATTCGTCCGTCTCCTCGTCGAGGCGGGCCGTCGTGCGGGTGGCTCCGGCGTCGCTGCCGCCGTCCGGCTCGGTGAGGCCGAACGCGCCGAGGATCTCGCCCGAGCACAGGCGGGGCAGCCAGTGCTGCTTCTGCTCCTCGGTGCCGAAGAGATGGATCGGCATGGCACCCAGGGAGACACCGGCCTCCAGGGTGATGGCCACGGACGAGTCCACGCGGGCCAGCTCCTCCAGCGCCACGCCCAGCGCCAGGTAGTCGCCGCCCATGCCTCCGTACTCCTCGGGGAACGGCAGCCCGAACAGGCCCATGCGGCCCATCTCGCGGACGATCTCGTAGGGGAACTCGTGGTGCTCGTAGAACTCGCCGATCTTGGGCGCCACGACGTCGTGTGCGAACTCCTCGACGGTGCGCCGGAGTTCCTCCAGCTCGGGTGAGAGTCGGTAGTCCATGGCTGTGATCACTGCTCCTGGTGGGAGAGGGCTCGGACGGTGCGGGACGGGCTGGGTCGGCCCAGTTGTTCGGCCATCCACACGCTGGTGGCGACGAGGCGGCCGAGGTCGACTCCGGTGTCGATGCCGAGACCCCGAAGCATCCACACGAGGTCTTCGGTGGCGAGGTTGCCGGTGGCGGACTTGGCGTACGGGCAGCCGCCGAGTCCGCCGGCGGAGGCGTCGACCGTGGTGACGCCGTACTGGAGGGCGGCCAGGGTGTTGGCGAGGGCCTGGCCGTAGGTGTCGTGGAAGTGGACGCCCACCTTCTCGACCGGGACGTCCAGGTCGGTCAGCAGGGCGCGTACGTGGCCCGGCGTCGCGACCCCGATCGTGTCGCCGAGGCTCAGTTCGTCGCAGCCCATGTCCAGCAGAGCCCTGCAGACCCGGACCACCTGGGGGATCGGGACGGCCCCTTCCCAGGGGTCGCCGAAACACATGGAGAGGTAGCCGCGGACATGGACCTGCTGGGACTTGGCGCGGGCCACCACCGGCTCGAACATGGCCAGCGCCTCGTCGACCGTGCGGTTGAGGTTGGCCTTGGCGAAGGACTCCGTGGCACTGGCGAACACCGCGACGCGACCGGCGCCGAGCGCCAGGGCGCGATCCAGGCCGCGTTCGTTCGGGACGAGAACCGGCAGGTCCACCGGCAGATCGCTGATCTGCGGGAACAGCTGCTCGGCGTCGGCGAGTTGGGGCACCCACTTGGGGTGGACGAAGCTCGTCGCCTCGATCGTCGTGAGCCCCGCGTCGGCCAGACGGCGGACGAACTCCGCCTTCACCTGAGTCGGCACCGTCGACTTCTCGTTCTGCAGGCCGTCACGCGCGCCGACCTCGTGGATGCGGACGCGGGTCGGCAGACCGGGAGCCGGTACGGCCATGGGCAGCGTCATTTCTCCTCCTCCGCCGGGTTCGCGACCGGTGTGATGACGGCGAGCACCTGGTCCATGGCGACCGTCGTGCCCGGGGTGACGTCCAGTTCGGCGACCGTGCCGGCGTGCGGGGCGGAGATGACGTGCTCCATCTTCATCGCCTCGACGACCAGCAGGCTCTGTCCTGCACTCACCTCGTCACCGACGGCGACCTTCACCACCGTGACCGTCCCGGGCATGGGCGCGGTGAGCGAGTCGGCGCCCGCATGCCGCGCACCCGTGAGGGACGCGGCGACCGGGTCGTGGTCGCGCACGTGCCAGACGTCGCCGTCGCGGCCGATCCAGTCGGCGGCGCGGTGGAAGGTGTGGCGGACGCCGTCGAGGGTGACGCAGACGGTGTCGTCGGTGAGGGCGTGGCTGCCGCGCGGCACGTACTCCACGGGGTCCTGCACCCGCAGGTGGAAGCCGACGGGCTTGGGCGCCCCGCCCAGCCGCCAGCCGCTCGGCACGGAGAACGGGTCGGTCCAGCCTTCCCCGCGCGGCTCCAGGGCCTCCAGCCGTACGGCCGCCGCCGCCTCGTACACCTCCTCCGGAACGTCCGTGGAGACGAGGCCGTCCACCTCCCGCTCCACAAGCCCGGTGTCCAACTCGCCCGCGACGACGGCAGGATGGGCCAGCAGCCGGCGCAGGAACCCGGCGTTGGTCTGCACGCCCAGCGTCACCGTCTGCGCGAGGGCGGCCCGCAGTTTCCGGATCGCCGTCTCCCGGTCCGGCCCGTACGCGATCACCTTGGACAGCATCGGGTCGTACAGCGAACCGACCTCCGTGCCCTCGCTGAGACCGGAGTCGGTGCGGACGCCGTCGCCCTGGGGCTCGCGCAGCCGCAGCACCGTGCCACCGGACGGCAGGAAGCCGCGGGCAGGGTCCTCGGCACACACACGTGCCTCGATCGCATGCCCGGTCAGCCTGACGTCGCCCTGCTTGTAAGGCAGTTGTTCGCCCGCCGCCACCCGCAGCTGCCACTCCACCAGGTCGAGGCCAGTGACCAGCTCGGTGACCGGGTGCTCCACCTGGAGCCGGGTGTTCATCTCCATGAAGTAGTACGAGGAGGGGTCGCCGCCCGGCACGATGAACTCCACCGTGCCCGCCCCGCGATACCCGCACGAGCGGGCCGCCTGGACCGCCGCCTCGCCCATCGCGGCCCGGGTCTCCTCGTCGAGGAGCACGCTGGGCGCCTCCTCGATGATCTTCTGGTGCCGGCGCTGCAGCGAGCACTCGCGCTCGCCCAGGTGCACCACGTTCCCGTGGCCGTCCGCCAGCACCTGGATCTCGATGTGCCGGGGCCGGTCCACCCACCGCTCGACGAGGAGCGTGCCGTCGCCGAAGGAGGCGCGGGCCTCGCGGCGGGCGGCGGCGATCTCGTCCGCCAGCTGCTCCGCGTCCCGCACCAGCCGCATGCCCTTGCCGCCACCGCCGGCCGACGGCTTCAGCAGCACCGGCATCCCGATCTCCCGGGCGGCGTCGGCGAGTTGGTCATCAGAGAGCCCGCTGCCGCTGGAACCGGGGACGACCGGCACGCCCGCCGCCTTCACCGTCTCCTTGGCGCGGATCTTGTCGCCCATGAGGGAGATGGCCTCCGCGGGCGGCCCGATGAAGACCAGCCCCGCGTCGGCGCACGCGCGCGCGAAGCCGGCGTTCTCCGCGAGGAAGCCGTATCCGGGGTGGACGGCCCGGGCGCCGGTGCGGGCGGCGGCCTCCAGCAGCCGCTCCACCGAGAGGTAGCTCTCGGCCGCGGGCGCAGGACCGATCCGTACCGCCGTGTCGGCCTCCCGGACGTGCCGTGCGTCGGCGTCGGCGTCGGAGAAGACGGCCACCGAGCGCACGCCCAGCGAGCGGAGCGTACGGATCACGCGGACGGCGATCTCGCCCCGGTTGGCCACGAGCACTGTGTCGAACATGGGTCCCCTCCTCACATCCGGAAGACGCCGAACTGGGGTTCGCCCAGCGGCGCGTTGGCGCAGGCGGTCAGCGCGAGGCCCAGCACCTGCCTGGTCTCCAGCGGGTCGATCACGCCGTCGTCCCAGAGCCGGGCGGTGGCGTAGTAGGCGTTGCCCTGGCGCTCGTACTGCTGCCGGATCGGCGCCTTGAAGGCCTCCTCGTCCTCGGCCGGCCACTCCTCGCCCTGCGCCTCCAGCTGGTCCCGCTTGACGGTCGCGAGGACCGAGGCGGCCTGCTCGCCGCCCATGACGGAGATCTTGGCGCCGGGCCACATCCACAGGAAGCGGGGCGAGTACGCCCGGCCGCACATCGAGTAGTTGCCCGCGCCGTACGAGCCGCCGACCACGACCGTCAGCTTCGGTACGCGGGTGCAGGCCACGGCCGTCACCATCTTGGCGCCGTGCTTGGCGATGCCGCCCGCCTCGTAGTCCTTGCCGACCATGAAGCCGGAGATGTTCTGCAGGAACACCAGCGGGATGCCGCGCTGGTCGCACAGCTCGATGAAGTGGGCGCCCTTCTGGGCGGACTCGGAGAACAGGATGCCGTTGTTGGCGACGATCCCGACCGGATGGCCGTGGATCCGGGCGAAGCCGGTGACCAGGGTCTGCCCGAACTCCGCCTTGAACTCCGCGAAACGGGAGCCGTCGACCACGCGTGCGATGATCTCGCGGACGTCGTACGGAGTGCGGGGATCGACCGGCACCGCGCCGTAGAGGCCGTACGGATCGACCTTGGGCTCCGCGGCCGCCGTGACCTGCCAGGGCAGCGGTCCGCGCGCGGGCAGTGTGGCGGCGATGTTCCGCACGATCCTCAGCGCGTGCGCATCGTCCTCTGCGAGGTGGTCCGTCACACCGGAGACCCGGGAGTGCACCTCGCCGCCGCCGAGCTCCTCGGCGGTGACCACTTCACCGGTGGCGGCCTTCACCAGGGGTGGGCCGCCCAGGAAGATGGTCCCCTGGCCCCGGACGATGACCGCCTCGTCGCTCATCGCCGGCACGTACGCCCCGCCGGCCGTGCACGAGCCGAGGACCGCGGCGATCTGCGGAATCCCCGCCCCGGACATCCGGGCCTGGTTGTAGAAGATCCGCCCGAAGTGCTCACGGTCCGGGAAGACCTCGTCCTGCATGGGCAGGAAGGCGCCCCCGGAGTCGACCAGGTAGATGCACGGCAGGTGGTTCTCCAGGGCCACCTCCTGGGCGCGCAGATGCTTCTTCACCGTCATCGGGTAGTACGTGCCGCCCTTGACGGTGGCGTCGTTGGCGACGACCACGCACTCGCGTCCGCTCACCCGCCCGATGCCGGCGATGACCCCGGCGGCGGGTGCGGCCCCGTCGTACATCCCGTCGGCGGCCAGCGGCGCCAGCTCCAGGAACGGTGAGCCCGGGTCGAGCAGCGTGTCCACCCGGTCCCTCGGCAGCAGCTTCCCGCGCGCGGTGTGCCTGGCCCGCGCCTTCTCGCCGCCGCCGAGCCGCGCCGCGGCCAGCTTGCCGCGCAGCTCCTCGACGAGCGCGCGGTGCGCCGCCTCGTTGGCCCGCCAGGCCTCCGACGCGGGATCGGCCGCGCTCGTCAGCTCCGGTGCCTCGTGCATCCTGCGGTCCCCTCACCCAGTGGTCGACTGTTAATGAGCGTTAACCATTTCCTTCAGGTTAACGACCGCTAACCTCCCTGTCTAGAATTACCTCCATGGCCACCAGAACCGACGCCCCCACCCGCCGCGAGCAGATCCTCAAGGAGGCCGCGCGACTGTTCGCCGAGCGCGGTTTCCACGGGGTCGGAGTCGACGAGATAGGTGCCGCCGTCGGCATCAGCGGCCCCGGTCTCTACCGCCACTTCGCGGGCAAGGACGCGATGCTCGCCGAGCTGCTGGTGGGGATCAGCGGCCAGCTGCTGACCGGTGCCAAGCGGCGCGTGGCGGAGGCGGACGGGGGCCCCGCGGACGCGGTCCTCGACTCGCTCATCGAAGGGCACATCGACTTCGCGCTCGACGACCGCCCCCTGATCACCCTGCACGACCGCGAGCTGGACCGCCTCCGGGACAGCGACCGCAAGCTGGTGCGGCAGCTGCAGCGGCAGTACGTCGAGCTGTGGGTGGAGGTGCTGCGGGAGGTCTATCCGGGCATCGCGGAACCCGCCGCCCGCTCCGCCGTGCACTCGGTCTTCGGCCTGCTGAACTCGACCCCGCACCTGGGCCGCCCCGGCTCGCTGCCGGGCCGCGGGGCGACGGCGGAGCTGCTGCACCGGATGGCACGGGGTGCCTTCGCGGCGGCCGCGGCGGAGTGACGAGCGTTACGGGATCACCTCTGGACGCCTCTCCTTACCCGCCGGTACCTTAGTGTTCTGAGCAAGCGCTTAGACACGGACTCAAAGACCAGGTGGAGGTGGCGGGAGTGCGCCGTACGGTGTTCAACGAGGACCACGAGGCGTTCCGGGAGACCCTGCGCGCCTTCATCGAGGCCGAGGTCGTCCCGGTCTACGACGAGTGGTTCGCCGCCGGCCAGGCGCCGCGCGACTTCTACTACAAGCTCGCCGAGCTCGGCGTCTTCGGCATCCGCGTGGACGAGGAGTACGGCGGCGCCGGCATCGACTCGTACAAGTTCGAGGCCGTGATGTACGAGGAGACCGCGCGCGCGGGCGTGCAGTTCGGCGGCTCCGGTGTGCACGTGCTGCTCGGCCTCCCGTACATCAAGATGCTCGCCACCGACGAGCAGAAGAAGCGCTTCCTGCCGAAGTTCGTCTCCGGCGAGGAGATGTGGGCCCTCGCGATGACCGAGCCGGGCACCGGCTCCGACCTCGCGGGCATGAAGACCACCGCCAAGCTGAGCGAGGACGGCACGCACTACGTCCTCAACGGCGCCAAGACCTTCATCACCGGCGGCGTCCACGCCGACCGTGTGATCGTCTGCGCCCGCACCTCCGCGCCCACCGCCGAGGACCGCCGCTTCGGCATCTCCCTGTTCGCCGTGGACACCAAGTCCGAGGGCTACTCCATAGGCCGCAAGCTGGACAAGCTCGGCCTGAAGACCTCCGACACCGCCGAGCTGGCGTTCGTCGACGTCAAGGTGCCCGTCGAGGACCTGCTCGGCGAGGAGAACAAGGGCTTCTACTACCTGGGCCACAACCTGGCGTCCGAGCGCTGGGGCATCGCCTTCGGCGCCTACGCGCAGGCCAAGGCCGCCGTGCGGTTCGCCAAGGAGTACGTCCAGGAGCGCACCGTCTTCGGCAAGTCCGTCGCCTCCTTCCAGAACACCAAGTTCGAGCTGGCCGCCTGCCAGGCCGAGGTGGACGCCGCCGAGGCGGTCGCCGACCGCGCCCTGGAGGCCCTCGACGCCGGTGAGCTGACCCCTGCAGAGGCCGCCTCCGCCAAGCTGTTCTGCACCGAGGTCGCACACCGCGTCATCGACCGCTGCCTCCAGCTGCACGGCGGCTACGGCTTCATGAACGAGTACCCGATCGCCCGCCTGTACGCGGACAACCGCGTCAACCGCATCTACGGCGGCACCAGCGAGATCATGAAGACGATCATCGCCAAGGACATGGGTCTGTAAGACCCGCGAAACCCCAGGAAACGACTGGCGGGTACAACTGTCTGCCATGAGCCAGGCACTACAGGACCTCCTCGATCTGCTCGACCTGGAGCAGATCGAGGAGGACATCTTCCGCGGCCAGTCCCGGTCCGCCGTCGTCCCCCGCGTCTTCGGCGGACAGGTCGCGGCCCAGGCGATGGTCGCCGCCGGGCGTACGGTCCCCGCGGACCGGCACGCCCACTCCCTGCACGCGTACTTCCTGCGGCCGGGCGACCCTGGCGCGCCGATCGTCTACCAGGTCGACCGCATCCGTGACGGCCGGTCCTTCACCACCCGCCGGGTGGTCGCCGTCCAGCACGGCAAGCCGATCTTCCATCTGTCGGCCTCCTTCCAGACGGACGAGGAGGGCCTCGACCACCAGACGCCGATGCCGGCGGCGCCCGACCCTGCCACGCTGCCCACCTCCCACGAGCGGCTGCGCGGCTACGACCACCTCGACCCCGCGGTGGTGGAGAAGTTCCTGGAGGCGCGCGAGGCCGTCGATCTGCGCTACGTCGAGGAGCCGCCGTACGGGAAGTTCGGCGAGCCGCGCGAGCCGCACTCCCAGGTGTGGTTCCGCACCAACGGCAAGCTCGGCGGTGCTGTTGACGAACCGCTGCTGCACGTCGTCCTCGCCACCTATGTCTCCGACATGACCCTGCTCGACTCGGTGCTGCTCGCGCACGGCCGGGGCGGCTGGGCCGTCGGTGACGTGGTCGGAGCCTCGCTCGACCACGCCATGTGGTTCCACCGGCCCTTCCGCGCCGACGAATGGCTGCTCTACGACCAGGAGTCGCCGACGAGCCACGGCGGCCGCGGGCTCGGCCAGGCCCGGATCTACACGCAGGACGGGCAGCTGGCCATCTCGGTGATCCAGGAAGGGCTGGTCCGGGTCCCGCGGTGACGGGACCCCCGGACCGTCAGGACAGGCCCGCCTCCGCCAGCAGATACGCCGTCATCGGGTCGTAGTGGCGCGGGCTCGGCACATGGTCGTCCAGCGGGACCGTCACCTGTACGGTGCCCTCGGCCTCGGCGAGGAAGAGCGCCGGGTCGTTGCAGTCGGCGTAGCCGACGGAGTCGACGCCGTGCTGGCCGGCGTAGCCCGCCCAGCCGTGGTCGGCGACGACCAGGTCCGGCAGCGGGCGGCCCTCCTCCTCGAGCGCCGTGAGGATGGCCTTCATCGGCTCACCGGAGTGCGTGTGCCACAGGGTGGCCCCGTGCTCCAGGACCGCCACGTCCGCGAGCTGCCACACATACCCCTCGTCGGTCTGCAGCCCCTCCGGGATCACCACGATCTCGCAGCCGGCTCGGCGCAGTGCGGCGGCCGTGGCGCGGTGCACGTCGAGCAGGCCGCCCGGGTGGCCGGTAGCGAACAGCACCCGCTGCTGCCCCTCGGCCGCCTTGCGCAGCCGGGCCGCCATCCGCTCCAGAGCGCCCACCGTGAGCTCGGGGTCGATGGTGTCCTGGCCGTACCGGTACTCGGGATCGTCGTTCACACCCACCCGCTCCGCCATCACCGCGAGCACGTCCTGCTCGTCGGCCCACCGGTCGCCGAGTTCCAGCCCGAGCCAGTAGTTGCGGACGCCGTTCGCGAGCTGGCGGTAGTGGGAGAGGTTGTTCTCGCGCGGGGTGGCGACGTCGCCCGCGATGCGGGTCTTCACAAGGTGCTCGAGGAGCTCGGCGCGGCTGGGTGTCCCGGGTATCGGCATGAAACCCATTGTGAGGCAGTCGACTGTGCGATTCCCCGGCGTCCGGCGCGCTGGGACGCGCGTCACGTACTCAGCGACATGGGCCTGCGTACCCATTGCTGTCGTACCTGTTGCTGCCGTACTTACTGCCGTCGCAGTGCGAACCACAGCTCCATGCGTACGTCAGGGTCGTCCACGTCCGTGTCGAGGAGTGCGGCGCAGCGGGCGATGCGCTGGCGGACCGTGTTGCGGTGGACGGACAGGGCGACGGCCGTACGGTCCCAACTGCCGTGCAGGGAGAGCCAGGTGCGCAGGGTCTCGGTCAGCGCGGGGGTGCCCGCGATCGGGGCGAGGAGCGTACGGGCGTGCGCCGCGGCCTCGTCGGAGGGCACCAGGTCGGCGAGGCCCGTCCGGTCGCCGTGCCGGACCAGGGCCGTGCGGGTGGCGCGGGCGCGGGCCAGCGCGCGGGCGGCCTGGGTGTCGGCGGACGGCCACCCGGACGGGGCCGAGGCGGCGCTGACGCCCAGCGTCCAGCCCGGCTGCGCGACCGGTTCGCGGTCGGCGGGCACCAGGACCCGTACGACCTCCTCGGCCAGGTCGACCAGGGGCGAGCCGAGGGCCGCGCCCAGCGCCGAAGCGGCCACCGGGTCGGGCGCCTGGGCGTCCGGCCGGGCGTGCACCACCAGCCAGGGGCCGGGCCCGAGGAGGGCGGCCACGTCCGCCGGCGGCGTCCCCAGCAGCAGCCGTACCAGCGCGGACGACCGTGCCGCCCCCCTGCCGCTCTGGTGCTCGCCGGTGAGGAGGGAGAGCAGGACGGCGGCGACGGAGGCGATGGTGTGATCGCCGGGTTCCCGCTGCGGCGCCGCGACCCCGAGCGCGAAGCCCTGCCCGGCGCCGAGGGCGTAGGCGGCGAGGTGGGTGCCGGCGGCCGTGTCGGTGGCGGAGGTGGGCGTCCCCGGACCGGAGGGGCGTACGACCTGCGCGAGCCGGGCCAGCGCCTCCCGGACGCCGGTCTCCACCGGACGCCCCGCGGAGGCGATCTCCGCCGCCTCCGGCCCGAACAGCACCGCCCGGCCGCCCACTCGTTGGGCCAGCTGCCGCAGCACCGACGGCACCGGGTCCGGGCGGGAGGCCGCCGCCGCGAGGCTCTGCTGGGCCTCCGTCACACGGCGCAGTTCGGCGAGGCGGGCCTGGGCCATCAGCTGCCAGACCGCGCGGGCGACGCCGGAGAACGTGGTCTGCTCAGGGACCTCGACGAGCGGCAGCTCGTGCGCGTCGCACGCCGCCACCAGCGCGCGCGGTACCGAGTCGTGCACGGGAGCCAGACCGAAGCCGAGGGCCGCGCCGCCCGCCGCGACGATCCTCGCCACGTAGTCGTCGAAGTACGTGCCGGAACCGGCGGCCTCCGGGACATGGACCCCCGCCGTCAGCAGCAGCTCCCCGCCCAGCAGGTACGGGTACGGGTCGGCCATCTCCGAGGTGTGCGCCCAGTGGATGACGATGCCGGGATCGGCCGGCCCCGCGATCTGCCGGAGGGCCAGGTCCTCGCGGGCCAGAAGTGCCGAAAGAGGCACGGGTGGCGTGGGTGGCGTGGCGGGATCCGCGGGGTCCGGCATGGTGTGCGCTTCCTCCACCTCGTACGGCTCGAATGGATGAAACGTACACTTCGCAGTCGCTTTTCAGCCACCTAGTGTCAGTGCTCATCACCCGCCGGCGAGACCGAGCGAAGGAGGGCCCCGTGGCCATCGACTACACAGTGATCGTCGTCTATCTGGCCGGAATGCTGGCCATGGGCTGGTGGGGCATGCGCCGCGCCAGGTCGAAGAGCGAGTTCCTGGTCGCGGGGCGCCGCCTCGGGCCCGCCATGTACTCCGGCACCATGGCCGCGATCGTCCTGGGCGGCGCGTCCACCATCGGCGGCGTCGGCCTCGGTTACCAGTACGGCCTCTCCGGCGCCTGGATGGTCTTCACCATCGGCCTCGGGCTGCTCGCCCTGTCCGTCTTCTTCTCCGCCCGCATCGCCCGCCTGAAGGTCTACACCGTCTCCGAGATGCTGGATCTCAGGTACGGCGGCCGCGCGGGCGTCATCTCCGGTGTGGTCATGTGGGCGTACACCCTCATGCTCGCGGTGACGTCCACCATCGCGTACGCCACGATCTTCGACGTCCTCTTCGACATGAACCGCACCGTCGCGATCGTCCTCGGCGGCTCGATCGTCGTCGCGTACTCGACGCTCGGCGGCATGTGGTCGATCACGCTCACCGACATGGTGCAGTTCGTGGTGAAGACGATCGGAGTGCTGCTCCTGCTCCTGCCGATCGCCGTCGTGAAGGCGGGCGGCTTCAGCGAGATGAAGGCCAAGCTGCCCACCGCGTACTTCGACCCGCTGGGCATCGGCGGCGAGACGATCTTCACCTATGTCCTGATCTATACGTTCGGCATGCTCATCGGGCAGGACATCTGGCAGCGCGTCTTCACCGCCCGCAGCGACACGACGGCGAAGTGGGGCGGCACGGTCGCGGGCACCTACTGTCTCGCGTACGCTCTCGCCGGCGCCGGCGCCGGCGCCGTCATCGGCACGGCCGCCAAGGTGCTGTACCCGAGGCTGGGCAGCCCGGACGACGCCTTCGCGACCATCGTCAAGGACGAACTCCCGGTCGGGGTGCGGGGGTTGGTGCTGGCGGCCGCCCTGGCCGCCGTGATGTCGACCTCGTCCGGCGCGCTGATCGCCTGCGCGACCGTGGCCAACAACGACATCTGGTCGCGGCTGCGGGGAGCCGTACGGCGCTCCGAGGGCGAGTACGACGAGGTGAGGGGCAACCGCGCCTTCATCCTGATCATGGGCCTCGCGGTGATCGGCACCGCGATCGCGCTCAACAACGTCGTCGAGGCGCTCACGGTGGCGTACAACCTGCTGGTCGGCGGACTCCTCGTCCCCATCCTCGGCGGGCTGCTGTGGAAGCGCGGCACCGTGCAGGGCGCCCTCGCCTCGGTGATCGTCGGCGGCGTCGCGGTCATCGGCCTGATGGCGGGCTACGGCATCCTCGCCAACGAGCCCGTCTACTACGGTCTTCTGTCGTCCCTCGTCGCATATGTGGCGGTCTCCCTGGGGACGAAGCCCACGGACGAGCTTGTCCTCGCCACCTGGCGCGAGCGCCTCGCGGGACGGTCCTCCGAACTCGCGTCCGAACCGGTCCCGGCTCCCCGGTAGAGTCGTACGAGAATCAGTACTTATCCCTCCATACGCGACGAAGCGTAGGAAAGAAGGCATCAGCCCATGAGCAGTAACGAGACGCCCCGCGGCCCCGTCGACTCCTCCCGCATCCCGCGGTACGCCGGACCCGCGACCTTCGCCCGGCTGCCCCGCCTCGACGAGGTCGGCCGCGCGGACGTCGCGGTCGTGGGCGTCCCGTTCGACTCCGGCGTCTCGTACCGGCCGGGCGCCCGCTTCGGCGGCAACGCGATCCGCGAGGCGTCCCGGCTGCTGCGGCCCTACAACCCGGCGCAGGACGCGTCCCCGTTCGCGCTGGCACAGGTGGCGGACGGCGGGGACATCGCGGTGAACCCGTTCAACATCAACGAGGCCGTGGAGACCGTCGAGGCGGCGGCGGACGAACTGCTGGGCACGGGCGCACGCCTGATGACCCTGGGCGGCGACCACACCATCGCGCTCCCGCTCCTGCGCTCGGTCGCGAAGAAGCACGGCCCGGTCGCCCTGCTGCACTTCGACGCCCACCTCGACACCTGGGACACGTACTTCGGCGCCGAGTACACGCACGGAACGCCGTTCCGGCGGGCCGTGGAGGAGGGCGTCCTCGACACCTCGGCGCTGTCGCACGTGGGCATCCGGGGGCCGTTGTACGGAAAGCAGGACCTGGCCGACGACGAGAAGATGGGCTTCGGCATCGTGACGTCGGCGGATGTGATGCGGCGCGGCGTGGACGAGGTGGCCGACCAGCTGCGGCAGCGCATCGGCGACCGCCCGCTCTACATCTCGATCGACATCGACTGCCTGGACCCGGCCCACGCGCCCGGCACGGGCACACCCGAGGCGGGCGGCATGACCTCCCGTGAGCTGCTGGAGATCCTGCGCGGCCTGGCCTCCTGCAACCTGGTCTCGGCGGACGTCGTCGAGGTGGCGCCCGCGTACGATCACGCGGAGATCACGTCGGTGGCCGCGTCCCACACGGCGTACGAACTGACCACGATCATGTCCCGGCAGATCGCCGCGACCCGCACGGAGAACAAGGGGACCGAGGGCAAGTGACCCACGACCACGACCTGGAGCTGCGCCCGACTCCGGCGCAGATCTCCGCCGCTCTGAACCCGCCTCCCGGCCGCAACGGCGGAGACCTGGTCGTGGAGACGCTGACCGGACTCGGCGCGACGACGGTCTTCGGGCTGCCCGGCCAGCACGCGCTGGGCATGTTCGACGCGCTGCGCCGGTCGGCGCTGCGGTATGTGGGCCTGCGGGTGGAGAACAACGCGGGGTTCGCGGCGGACGCGTACGGCCGGATCACGGGCGAGGCGGCGCCGCTGTTCCTGTCCACCGGCCCGGGAGCCCTGACCTCCCTGGCCGCGCTGCAGGAGGCGGTCGCGGCCTCGGCGCCGGTGCTGGCGATCAGCAGCCAGATCCCGACCGCGGGGCTGGGCGGCGGCAGGCACGGTTATCTGCATGAACTCCCGGACCAGGCGGCCTCGTTCCGGGGCGTGGTGAAGTCGGTCCACACGGTCCGCACCCAGTCCCAGATCCCCTCCGCGATCGCGGCGGCCTGGAAGTCCGCGCTGACCGCCCCGCACGGCCCGGTGTGGGTGGAGATCCCGCAGGACGTACTGCTGGCGCAGACCTCGCTGCCGGTGGTGACGGGGGTGGACGCGACACCGGAGGAGGTGGTGCCGCGCCCCGAACTGACGGCGGTGGCCGCCGACCTGCTGTCCCGTGCGGCCCGCCCGGCGATCATCGCGGGCGGGGGAGTGGTACGGGCGGACGCCTCGGGCAAACTGCGGCAGCTGGCGGAGGTGCTGCAGGCGCCGGTGGTGACGACGCCGGGCGGCAAGGGCGCCTTCCCCTGGGAGCACCCCCTCTCCCTCCAGTCCTGGATCGAGGACCGCCACACGACGGACTTCCTGGAGGACGCGGACGTCCTGCTGGTGGTCGGCTCGGGCCTGGGTGAACTCTCCTCGAACTACCACACGTTCAAGCCTCGGGGCAGGGTCGTCCAGATCGAGGCGGATCTCGGCAAGCTGGAGTCGAACCACCCGGCGCTGGGGATCCACGCGGATGCGCGACCGGCGTTGCAGGCGCTGCTGGAGACGGTGGAGGAGCGGGAGGACGCAGGCGCCGCCGAGCGTGTGCATGAGGTGCTGGGCAAGGTGGCCGAACGTATCGCCTCTCAGGAACTCACCCTGGAACAGGACGTGTTGACCTCCGTCCGCCGGGCGCTGCCCGCCGACTCCCCGTCCTTCTGGGACATGACCATCCTGGCCTACTGGGCCTGGTCGGCCTTCGACGCCAAGGGCCCCAACCTCCTGCACTCCGCCCAGGGCGCCGGCGGCCTCGGCTACGGCTTCCCGGCGGCCCTGGGAGCAGCGGCGGCCGACCCGACCCGCCCGGTGCTGGCGGTTTCGGGGGACGGCGGAGCCCTGTACTCGATCGCGGAGCTGGCGACGGCACGCCAGTACGACCTGAACGTCACCTGGCTGATCATCGACGACGCCGGCTACGGCATCCTGCGCGAATACATGACCGACGCCTTCGGCGAGGCGACGGCGACCGAGTTGTCCCGGCCGGACTATGTGGCGCTGGCGGAGTCCTTCGGGGTGCCGGGGGTGCGTACGACGCCGGAGACCCTGGAGGCGGACCTGGCGAAGGCGCTGGCGTCAGCCGGCCCGTCCGTGGTGGTGCTTCCGGCGGTGCTGCGGATGTTCGCGGCGACGCATCTGGGCTGACGGAGGGTCACTGCGGGGCGTGGCCGATCCACGGACGTCGTGCGAGGAAGACGAACTCCCTGCCCGGCCGGTCGGGTGCGTCGCGTACGCCCTCCACTGCGTAGCCCTGCGAGAGCAAGTCCGCCTCGACCTCGTGCCGTTCGCGGAAACGCAGCGTCGAGTCCGACGTCAGCACCTGCCCGGTCGCGGCGAACACATAGGTCCAGCGGAACGACACCAGTGGCCCGCTCACCTCGGTCAACCGGACCCAGCTCTCGACCGCGCCGACGTCCGGAATCTCCGTCACCGTGTAGGAGTCTTCGCGGTTCCATTCCTCCCAGGCGCGTCGGGCCGGATCCCGGGTCTCGAACACCAGTCGGCCGCCCGGTCGCAGCGCGCTGTACGCCCCCTTCAGCGTCTCTTCCCACTCCTGGGCGTCGACGATCTCCTGGGCGACATTCGCCGTCATGGTCGCCAGGTCGGCCTGCAGCGGCGGGAGTGCTGTCGCATCACCGCAGATCCAGCGCACCCGTTCGCTGCCCGGTTTGGTCCGGGCGACATCGAGGGATGCCCTGGCGGGATCGCAGCCGACGGCCTCGATCCCGCGATCGGCCAGGAGGAGTGCGAACACGCCCGTCCCGCAGCCGATGTCCAGAACCCGACGGGCCCCGAATTCCTCCGCCATGCGGACGTAGGCGTCGAGATCGCTGCGGTCGGGGTCCAGTTGGTCGTAGATCGCGGCAAGCTGTGGATGCGTGAAGCACTCGTCGGCAGCCATGCTGCCGAACCTAGGCGGAGCCGGCCGTTGCGGGCCACGGAATTTCCCCGGCCCCGCCCCACGTCACCGACCTGCCGACCTACCAGATCGCGTCCACCCACTCCGGGTGGTCGATGAACGGGTTGCGGTTGTGCTGGTAGGTGTCGTAGATGACCTGGTTGCGCTTCTCCTCGAAGGCGCTCGGCGGGTCTTCGTCGTTCCACTGCTTGAGGACCGAGAGCTTGCCGATGTACGGGGCGGAGCCGTTGTTGACCTTCTCGTCGGGCTCCAGGTCGGGGAAGCCGTCGCCGCCGTCGTAGCGCACGGCCATGTAGAGGATCATGCGGGCGACGTCGCCCTTGTCCGCGTCGCGCGGCTCGAAGGAGTCGGAGTCCGTGAGGCTGCCGCCGCCGTTGCTGACGCTGCTGCCGCCGTTGTCGAAGTCCTTGTCGCCGCGGATGCTGTTGACCGTGACGTCCGCCGGGCGCAGGTGGTGCAGGTCCGTGCCCGGGCCGGTCGCGGTGCCGAAGTCGCCGTGGGACTTGGCCCAGACGTGCTCGCGGTTCCAGTCGCCGGTGTCGCCGCCGTTGAGGGACTTGGCGCGGGAGACACCGCTGTAGAGCAGGATGACGTTGTTGCTGTTGTTCGGGTCCTGGTCGGTGACCTTGAGCGCGTCCCAGACCGCGTCGTACGAGATCTTCGTCTGGCTGCTGATGATCGTGTGGAGGGACGACTTCAGGCTCGCGCCCGTCTTGCCGATCGCGTTCTTGTAGTACGTCGAGTCGTAGTCGGTCGTCGTGGCGGCGGCCGAGGACGCGGTCAGGGCCGGGGCGGTGAGGCCGACCAGGACGGCTGCGGTGGCCCAGGCCACCGACTTCCAACGGCGGGTGCGTGTCGCCGGCATGTGGGGGTCCCATCTACGCGGGTTGAATGGAGGCGGCAAGAAAGGAGAGTGACATGGACATGAGGTCCACCAGGTAAACGGAACGTAAAAAGGGGGTCCCGACCATGTGGTCGGGACCCCCTCGGTGTCGGAGCCCGTCAGCCGACGTCCGACGGGTCCAGGCGGTAGAGGGAGGACGAGTTCGTGCTCGACGCCGAGGTCGACTTCGATGTCGAGGCCGACGTCGAACTCTTGCTGTACTCGCTCTCCTTGACCGCCGTGCCGTGCTGCTTCACCCAGTTCGACACCTCGGTGCTGAGGTTGTTGCCGCCGCCGGGGCCGCCGCCCATGCCGCCCCGCATGCCGCCGCTGCCGATCTGGATGTAGTGCAGCTCGCCCTTCTTCACCAGCTCCTTGAGCTCGGCCACCGTCATAGCCTTGTCGGAGCCGGTGAAGCCCCACATGGAGATGACCGGCTCCTTGGCGCTCAGCTCGATCTGTGCGGCGCTCTGCGAGTTGGACACCGCCAGCAGCCACTTGGCGCCGTCCTGGTGCTTCTTCAGGTACGAGATGAGCTCGCTGTCCGCGCCGCCCATGCCGCCGGGGCCGCCGCCCATGCCACCGCGGCCGAAGGCGCGCTGTCCAGACTCACTGCCCAACTCGCCGCTCCCGCCGGTGGGTTGGCCGCCTCCGGGCAGCTCACCGTTCCCGCCGCCCGGCATCATTCGACCGCCGCCGGGCAGCTCGCCGTTCTTGCCCTGCTGGGCGCCGCCGGGGAAGCCGCCCGCCTGGTTGCCGCCGTCCTGCCTGGTGCCGCCGGGCAGCCCGCCGCCGCCCGGGAAGCGGCCGCGGTTGCCGCCGCCTCCGCCGGGTCCGCCGAAGCCGCTTCCGGTGGAGGGGCCCGCCGTCGGGTTGGTGCCGCCCATCCTGCCTCCGGAGGAGCCGAAGGCCGGCGAGGCCGCGTATGCCGTCGGGCCCGCCAGGGCCGCGATGACCGCCGCCGCCAGGGAGGCTGTCAGCAGCCGGGTGCGGGAGCCGGATCGGAGGACCAGCATGCCCACGATGCCCGCCACCGTCAGCACGCCGACCGTCGGCCACAGCCAGCTGTTCCAGCCGGAGGCGCGACGGAGCAGCACGATCGCCCAGATGCCGGTGACGCCGAAGGCGGCCGGAAGAACCCATGCCCAGCGCCTGTCGGCGCGGAAGGCGTCCAGCAGCATCACGCCACCGCCGCCGCACAGCGCCGCGATGCCCGGGGCGAGCGCGGTCGTGTAGTAGGGGTGCATGGTGCCCTGGGCGGTCGCGAAGATGACGTAGTGGAGGACGGTCCAGCCGCCCCACAGGACCAGTGCCATCCGCTTCAGGTCCGTGCGCGGGGCGCGACCGCACAGCACCAGGCCGGAGACGAGGGCGATGCCCGCGAACGGCAGCAGCCAGGAGATCTGGCCGCCGAGGATGTCGTTGAACATCCGGCCCAGGCCCGCGGAGCCGGAGAAGCCGCCGCCTCCGCCACCGCCGCCTCCGCCGTTGCCCTCGCCGCCGAGGACACGGCCGAGGCCGTCGTAACCCATGATCAGGTTCCAGGCGGAACCGTCCGTGGAGCCGCCGATATAGGGCCGGTCGGAGGCCGGGACCAGCGAGACGGCGACGGCCCACCAGAAGCTGGAGACGGCCAGCACGACCGCGGCAAGCAGCAGGTTGACGATGCGCTTCATCCAGGGAGCCCTCGACGCGTAGAGGTAGAGCGCGAAGACGGCCGGTAGGGCGATCCAGCCCGCGAGCAGCTTGGTGTTGAAGGCGAGGCCGAAGCAGGCGGCCGAGCCGAGCAGCGGCAGCAGCTTCTCGTCACGGGTGGCGCGGAACGCCAGCGCCGCGCCCGCCACCATGAGGAAGACGAGCAGGGTGTCCGGGTTGTTGTCGCGGTTGATGGCGACGGTGATCGGGGTGAGCGCCAGCACCAGCGCGGCGACGGTTGCCGCGCCGTGGCCCCACACCCGCTTCACGGTGGTGTGCAGAATCCAGATCGTGGCGAGGGCCACCACGATCATCGGCGCCATCATCTGCCAGGTGCCGAAGCCGAAGACGCGGCACGACAGACCCATGACCATGAGCGCGAACGGCGGTTTGTCGACGGTCAGGAAGTTGCCGGGGTCCAGCGACCCGAAGAACCACGCCTTCCAGCTCTGCGTGCCCGCCCAGACGGCACCGCTGTAGAAGGTGTTCATGCTGGAGCCGGAGAGGTTCCAGGCATACAGGGCAGCCGCCAGAGCGAGAATCGCGATCAGCGCGGGCAGCGACCAGCGGGGCGCCTTGTCCGGGGGCACCGCGGGTGGGGCCGGCGGCGGCCAGTCGGCGGACACGGCTTCGGTGGTGTGGGGGAGTGGATCGGTGGCAGAGGTCACGAGCGCATCGTGCAAAGGCGGAGTGAGTGCGCGCTGTGGCGAACCTGGCTCCCGGCTGTGAATCGCCAAAGGCCGCGGTAACGCCTCGTACCGCTCTTGCCCAACGAGCCCGCTGATGCGTACAACCATTCAGTCGAACCCGTGCGTCAACAGGGGCATGACTCAACGGACTTCCACCAGACGCGCCAGAGCGCTCACCACCGGAGCCCTCGGCCTCGGCGTCCTCATACCCGGCGTGGCCGCCGCCTCGCCCGCCGCCGCAGCTACCACACCGGCCGTCAGCTGTACGTCCTCCAAGGCCGCGCTGGCCACCAAACTCCAGAAGGACATCACCGCCGCCCTCGCGAACCGCACAGGCACCGTCTCGGTGGGCCTCTACGACCGCTCCACCAACACGACTTGTTCGCTCAGAGCCACTTCTTCCTACGACTCCGCGAGCGCCGTGAAGGTCGCCGTCCTCGCCACGCTGCTGTGGGACGCGAAGAAGCACAACCGCTATCTGACCGACACCGAGGCCTCCTTGGCCAAGGCCATGATCACCAAGTCGGACAACGACGCGACCAGCAAGCTCTGGAAGCAGCTCGGCCTGACGAAGATCAACGGCTTCCTGAGCGCCGCCGGCATGACGAAGACCGTCCCCGGCGCGAACGGCTACTGGGGCCTGACCCAGATCAACGTCACCGACGAGCAGAAGCTGCTCAAGCTGATCACCGCGCCGAACACGGTCCTGAGCGACAACTCCCGGGCGTACATCCTGAAGTTGATGAGCCAGGTCATCTCCTCGCAGCGCTGGGGCACACCGTACGGAGCGCCCTCCGGAGTCTCGGTCCACGTCAAGAACGGCTGGCTGCAGCGCTCCACGCACGGCTGGCGGGTGCACAGCCTCGGCACCTTCAGCGGGGGCGGCCACGACTACATGATCACGGTGCTGACGTGGGGCAACAGCACCATGAAATACGGCATCGACACCATTCAGGGTGTGGCGAAGGTGATTCACAGGGATCTCGCCGCGAGTTGACCTCTCCCGGTCTCCCGCCCGTCACCCGCCCGCCCTACGGTGACGCCCATGCGCCTGAGAACCGTACTCGCGACCGCCACCGCGGCCCTGGCGGCGGCCACCAGCCTGACCGCCGCCGGGCCCGCCACCGCCAACGCACAGCAGAGCCACGCCTGTTCGCCCTCCGTCGCCATCGACCGTTTCTCCGACGTGCTCGACAAGACGACGTACCAGGGCACCTTCGCCGGCAACTTCTCCGCGCTCGCCGTGGACCGCGACGGGTCACTGGCGGCGCTGGAGGACCGGTCCTCCCTGTTCAGCCTGGACCGGAAGACCCTCGCGCCGAAGTCCGTCGTCCCGCTCGCCGACGAGAAGGGCGCCGCGCTCGACAGCGAGGGCCTGGTCATCGACCGGGACGGCACTCGCCTGATCACCTCGGAGACCGAGCCGTCGATCCGCCGCTACAGCGTGGGCGGCAAGATCCTCGACCGTCTCCCGGTTCCGTCCCCGCTCCTGGTCGTCCCCGCGGGCCGCGCCACGTCCAACCAGACCTTCGAAGGCCTGACCCTCCTCCCCGGCGGCCACACCCTGCTGGCGTCGATGGAGAACGCGATCTCCGGCGACGCCACGGACATCGTCCGCTTCCAGACGTGGGAGCGGACGAAGGGCGGGCACTTCCGGCTCGCCGCCCAGTACGCGTACCCCATCGACTCCGGCCTCGGCGTCCCGGAGGTCCAGGCCACGCCCGACGGCCGCCTGCTCGTCCTGGAGCGCGGCTTCACTTCCGGCGTCGGCAACACGGTCCGCCTCTACCTGGCCGACCCGCGGCACGCGACGGACACCAGCGGCATCGAGAACCTCACGGGCCAGCCAGGCGTACGCCTGATCAAGAAGACGCTGCTCACGGACCTGGTGACCTGCCCGTCACTGGGAGCGACGGCCAAGCAGCCCCAGCCCAACCCGCTCCTCGACAACATCGAGGGAATGGCGATCACGGGGTACTCGAAGGGCCGCCTGAAGGTCCTCCTGGTCAGCGACGACAACCAGAACGCGGCGCAGACGACCCGCTTCTACCACCTGCGGGTACGCGTGTGAGCCTTGCCTGGTTTGTTGCGGCGTTCTGTTGCGGCGTTCTGTTGCGGCGGGATGAAATCCGCCCCTGTGTGTGTTGGTGCCTTCCGGTAGATCAGGGCTTCTGACAGACGGAGGGCACCGGAGTGAGTGGGCAACGGGGATGGGCACGGCGACTGGCCGGATACGCCTGGCGGTATCCGAAGGACGTCCTCCTCGCCCTCGGCTCCTCGCTCGTCGGCATGGCCGTCATGGCGCTGGTCCCGCTGGTCACCAAGGTGATCATCGACGACGTGATCGGTGACCACAGCCGGCGTATGGCGCCCTGGGCCGGCGCCCTGCTCGGCGCCGCCGTCCTCGTGTACATCGCCACCTACATACGCCGCTACTACGGCGGCCGCCTCGCCCTCGACGTCCAGCACGACCTGCGGACCGAGATGTTCGAGACGATCACCCGGCTCGACGGGCGCCGCCAGGACGGGCTGTCCACCGGGCAGGTCGTCGGCCGCGCCACCAGCGACCTCCAGCTGATCCAGGGCCTGCTGTTCATGCTCCCGATGACCATCGGGAACCTCCTGCTCTTCCTGATCTCCCTCGTGATCATGGCCTGGCTGTCGCTGCCGCTGACCCTGGTCGCCCTCGCCGTGGCCCCCGCCCTGTGGTGGATCGCCAAGCGCAGCCGGTCCAAGCTGCACCCCGCAACCTGGTACGCGCAGGCGCAGGCCGCCGCCGTCGCCGGTGTGGTCGACGGCGCCGTCCGCGGCGTACGCGTGGTGAAGGGCTTCGGGCAGGAGGAGCAGGAGACCGGGAAGCTCAGGGAGGTCGGGCGGCGGCTGTTCGCGGGGCGGCTGCGCACCATCCGGCTGAACAGCACGTACACCCCGGCGCTCCAGGCCGTCCCCGCCCTCGGCCAGGTCGCCATGCTGGCGCTGGGCGGCTGGCTGGCCGTGCGCGGGCACATCACGCTCGGCACCTTCGTCGCCTTCTCCACCTACCTCGCCCAGCTGGTCGGCCCGGTCCGCATGCTCGCCATGGTCCTCACGGTCGGGCAGCAGGCGCGCGCCGGCACCGAGCGCGTCCTGGAGCTGATCGACACCGAGCCGTCCATGAGGGACGGGACGAAGGAGCTTCCCGCCGACGCGCCCGCGACCGTCGAGTTCGACGACGTGTCCTTCGGCTACGAACGCGCCCCTGGCAAAACCAGCCCGGTCCTCGACGGGCTGAGCTTCGAGATCCGCCCGGGCGAGACGCTCGCCGTCGTAGGCTCCTCCGGCTCCGGCAAGTCCACCGTCTCCCTCCTCCTCCCGCGCTTCTACGACGTCACCCACGGCGCCGTCCTCATCGGTGGCCACGACGTCCGCGAGCTCACCCTCGACTCGCTGCGGGCCGCGATCGGGCTGGTCCCCGAGGACTCCTTCCTCTTCTCGGACACCGTGCGGAGCAACATCGCCTACGGCCGCCCCGACGCCACCGACGAGCAGATCGAGGCCGCCGCACGTGCCGCCCAGGCGGACCGTTTCATCCGCGAGCTGCCGGACGGCTACGACACCAAGGTCGGCGAGCACGGCCTGACCCTCTCCGGCGGGCAGCGTCAGCGTGTCGCCCTCGCCCGCGCGATCCTCACCGATCCGCGGCTGCTCGTCCTGGACGACGCCACCTCCGCCGTGGACGCCCGCGTGGAGCACGAGATCCACGAGGCGCTGAAGCAGGTCATGCAGGGCCGCACGACCCTGCTGATCGCACACCGCCGCTCCACGCTCAATCTCGCCGACCGGATAGCCGTCCTCGACGCCGGCCGCCTCGCCGACATCGGCACCCACGAGGAGCTGCAGCAACGGTCCGCCCTCTACCGCCGCCTCCTCACCGACCCCGAGGAGCTCGGCGGCGTCTCACCCGGCCACACCCAGCCCTCCGTACCGGCCGAGGACACCTCGGTACGGGACGAGCTGGACGCCGAGTTCGACGCCGAGCGCGGTCTGACGCCCCGCCTGTGGACCGGCGACCGGGAGCCCAAGGACACCGCGCTGGCCGGGATGCCCGCCACCCCCGAACTCCTCGCCGAGGTCGACGCGCTGCCCCCGGCGAACGACACCCCCGACATCGACGAGGCACAGGCGGTGCGGCCGGAGGAGTCGTACGGCCTGAAGCGGCTGCTGCGCGGCTTCGGACTGCCGCTGCTGGTCAGCCTGGGGCTGGTCGCTGTGGACGCGGGCATGAGCCTGCTGCTGCCGATCATGATCCGGCACGGCATCGACCAGGGCGTCTCCAGGCTCGCCCTCGGCGCGGTCTGGTCGGCCTCGCTGCTGGCGCTGCTCGCCGTGGTGGTGCAGTGGGCGGCGCAGCGGGGTGAGACCCGGATGACGGGGCGCACCGGGGAGCGGGTCCTGTACTCCCTCCGTCTGAAGATCTTCGCCCAGCTCCAGCGGCTCGGACTCGACTACTACGAGCGGGAGCTGACCGGCCGGATCATGACGCGGATGACGACCGACGTCGACGCGCTCTCGACCTTCCTGCAGACCGGTCTTGTCACCGCGTTCGTCTCCGTCGTCACCTTCTTCGGGATCATGGTCGCCCTGCTGGTGATCGACGTGCAGCTCGCGCTCGTGGTCTTCGCGACGCTGCCGCCGCTGATCGTCGCCACGTTCTTCTTCCGCCGGGCGAGCGTGAAGGCGTACGAGCTCGCCCGCGAGCGGGTGTCGGTGGTGAACGCCGACCTCCAGGAGTCCGTCTCCGGGCTGCGGATCGTGCAGGCCTTCCGGCGCGAGGGCGACGGCGGCCGGCGGTTCGCGGAGCGCAGCGACAGCTACCGCAGGGCCCGTATACGGGGTCAGTGGCTGATCTCGATCTACTTCCCCTTCGTGCAGCTCCTGTCGTCCGTGGCCGCCGCTTCCGTACTGATCGCGGGCGCGGGCCGGGTCGACGACGCCACCCTCACGACGGGCGCACTGGTGGCCTACCTGCTGTACATCGACCTGTTCTTCGCCCCGGTCCAGCAGCTCTCCCAGGTCTTCGACGGCTACCAGCAGGCCACCGTCTCCCTCGGCCGCATCCAGGAACTGCTCCAGGAGCCGACCTCCACGAAGTCCGCCGACGAACCCCTCGAAGTGCTCTCCCTGCGCGGCGAGGTCGCCTTCGAGGACGTGCACTTCGCGTACGGCGATGACGAAGAGGCGCTCGGCGGCATCGAGCTGAGCATCCCGGCGGGCCAGACGGTGGCCTTCGTCGGCGAGACCGGCGCCGGCAAGTCGACCCTCGTCAAGCTGGTGGCGCGCTTCTACGACCCCACGGGCGGCCGGGTCACGGTCGACGGCCAGGACCTGCGCACCCTCGACATCACCTCCTACCGGCACCGTCTCGGCGTCGTCCCGCAGGAGGCGTATCTCTTCCAGGGCACCGTCCGCGACGCCATCGCCTACGGCCGCCCGGACGCCACCGACGCCGAGGTCGAGGCGGCGGCCCGCGCGGTCGGCGCGCACGAGATGATCGCCACCCTCGACGGCGGCTACCTCCACGAGGTCGCCGAACGCGGCCGCAACCTCTCGGCCGGCCAGCGCCAGCTGATCGCCCTGGCCCGAGCGGAACTCGTCGACCCAGACGTCCTCCTCCTCGACGAGGCGACCGCCGCCCTCGACCTGGCCACCGAGGCCCAGGTCAACCAGGCCACCGACCGCCTCGCAGGCCGCCGCACCACGCTCGTGGTGGCCCACCGCCTGACCACCGCCGCCCGCGCGGACCGCGTCGTGGTCATGGACCACGGCCGGGTGGTCGAGGACGGCACCCACGAGGAGCTGCTCGCGCTGGAGGGCCGGTACGCCGCGTTGTGGCGGGCGTTCATCGGGGAGGCCGAGCCCGGGGAGCCGGTGGGCGCGTCCTACTGACGGTCGTGCAACCATCCGACATACGTCCTGCGTCCGTACACCCGTACGTTCATCGTCGGGGTACGGGAGGGATGACCGTGGACAGTGGTGCGATACGGCGGCGGCTCGGGGCGGTCCTCGGCGTGCTGGCCGCTTCCGGGGTGCTTGCGCTCGCGGCCTCGGGGGAGGCGCAGGCCGCCGACTCCTCGTCCTGCTCGGGCAGCAAGATCAGGACGTTCACCTTCTCCACCGGCTCGGTGCAGCTGTACAAGAGCGGCAACTACCTCTGCGCCCTCACCCTCCCCAAGAACGCCGGCGGCAGGCAACCGATGATGGTCAGTCTGCAGGCCCGCGGCTTCGAACCCGTCGTCGACAAGGGACTGTTCACGCAGCACGCCGGCCCGGTCCGCCTGTACGTCGGACACCGCAAGGTGTGGATCAAGGGCTCGGTCGGCAGCGGCTCGTACGACTCCGGTGGCTGGCGGCGCTACTGACCCACCGATCGCAGCGGTGATCGGTGCGCAGCCGAGTTGCTCCTGTGCCCGGCGGTTGCTCACACCCGCCGGGCGCAGCCCACCGGCTGTGCGCCCTCCAGATGCACGTACAGCGCCGTCGCCGCGGGGCACTGGGCGCGTCTGGCGACCGCCTCGACCACCTTGTACTGCGGTTTCCTGCTGCCGCTGCCGTCGCAGGCCGTCTCGCGGACCTGTCCGTTCCCGGAGCCGTAGACGCAGTCGCCGGCGATGGTGCGGGGCCCGCCTCCGCCACCCGGGTCGCCGGGGTGCGGTGGCTCCAGGTTGCGCATACAGGCGTAACCCTGCGGGATCGAGCCGTCGCCGTCCTCGTCGGCGGACGGGCTCTGTCGGCTGATGTGCAGGACGAAGTCCGTGGTGGCCGGGCACAGCGGACCGTCGCTCACCTTGCCGTCGTAGCGGGCCACGACCCGTGCGGCCGCCCGCTCGCTGGTGCACGGCACCTCGGTGAAGCTCGTCGAGCCGAACGAACTGCACTCGTCGACGGCGAGGAACACCGCCCCGTAGCCGGAGGGCCGGGTCGTGGCCGCCTTCGGTGTCGCGTCGGCCCTGCCGTCCTTGCCCGCCCCGGACTTCAGGATCTGGCAGCCGGTCAGCAGGGCGGCGACCAGTACCAGCAGTGCGCAGACCACCCCCGCGGAACTTCTCTCACGCATCGCGATCCCCCCGGGCACCTCCCCAGATGACCCGCATCCAGCGTGACCCGCCGCAGCGGGCGCACGCCAGACGCGCGGGAGGCTTTGGGCCAGTTTGGGGTTGCACGCCGGGTGCGTTACGTATGCGCCCTACGCCCCCTGCACCGGATGCCCGGCACAGGGGTTCTAGTACGTCAGCCCGTACCCGATGGGATACAGCACCTTCGCCGGATCGTCCGCCTGCTGCACCGGCACCGGCAGCTTCCCGCGCGGCGCCGCCCCGCCCGCGATGACGCGCGCGGCAGCCCGCAGCTCCACGTCGGTCCACGAGTACGAAGCCAGGTGGGCGGAGGCGGACGGGAGTTGGGCCACGTCGTAGGGGTTGCGGATCGCCACCGCCACGACCGGCCTTCCGGTCGCCGCCAGCTGTTCGACCAGCGTGCGCTGGGAGCTGCCCGCGGTGACGTTGTAGGTGCCCACGACCACCGCGTCCGCGTCCTGCGCCGCCGCGAGAGCCGTGGCGACGGTGGCCGCGGAGGGGGCCGTGCCCGTGGACAGGGCGGTGGCGGTGAAGCCCAGTTCGGTGAGGGCGCTCGCGAGGACGCCGGTGGGTGGTCCCGTCGTACCGGACGGGGAGGCCGGATCGGCGCCGACGACCAGGAGCTTCCGGTGTGTGCGCGGGGACAGCGGCAGCAGGCCACCCTTGTTGGCCAGCAGGGTCGTGGTGCGCTTGGCGATGCGGTCGGCGGCGGCCAGGTGCGCGGCCGTGCCCACGGTGCGGTCGACGCCCTGCCGGCTGACGTAGGGCTCGTCGAAGAGCCGCAGTCCGGCCTTGAGCTTCAGGATGCGCAGGATCGACTCGTCCAGCCGGGACTCGGTGAGTTCGCCGTTCTGTACGGCCTTCAGGACGGCGTTCCAGGCGGTGGCGAGGTCCGGCGGGTTGAGGAGCTGGTCGACGCCGGCCTTCAGTGCGAGCACGGGGACGCGGTCGTCGCCGTACTTGGTCCGCACGCCCTGCATGCCCAGGGAGTCCGTCACCACCACCCCGTCGTAGCCGAGCTCCTCGCGCAGGATGCCGGTGAGGATCGGACGGGAGAGGGTCGCCGGGTCGCCGGAGTCGTCGAGCGCCGGGAACTGGATGTGCGCGGTCATGATCGAGTCGATGCCCGCCTCGACGGCCGCCCGGAACGGCACGGCGTCCAGCTTCTCCCACAGCTCCCGGCTGTGGGTGATCACCGGGAAGCCGTAGTGGCTGTCGACGGCCGTGTCCCCGTGCCCCGGGAAGTGCTTGGCGGTCGCGGCGACCGACGACCTCTGGTACCCGGCGACCTCGGCGGCGACCAGCCCGGCCACCGCGCCCGGGTCGGCACCGAAGGAACGGACGCCGATGACCGGGTTGGCCGGGTTGATGTTCACGTCGGCGTCGGGGGAGTAGTCCTGGTTGATGCCCATCGCGCGCAGCTCGGCGCCGGAGATACGGCCGAGGGCGCGGGCGTCCTCGCGGGAGCCGCCGGCACCCATCGCCATGGCGCCCGGGAAGAGGGTGGCGGGCTTGCCGACGCGGCAGACGATGCCGTGTTCCTGGTCGGTGGTGATGAGCACGGGCAGACCGCGGGGCCGGCTGAGGGAGGCGCGCTGGATGCCGTTCGACAGGTCTGCGATCTGGTGCGGGTCCCTGGTGTTGTGCGCCCAGGTGAAGTAGATGATGCCGCCGACGCGGTACCTGGCGATCAGCTCGGCGGCCGTGCGGACGCCGATCTCCTTGAGGTTGGCGTCGATGTCGGCCTGGTCGGGGTCGGTGGCCGAGTGGCCGTAGACCCGCATGACGAAGAGCTGGCCGACCTTCTCCTCCAGCGTCATACGGGAGATGAGGGAGCGGAGTTTCTTGTCGCCGGGGGTGCCGGCGCTTGCCGTGGTGCCGACGGCCAGAGCCGCGGTGACGCCTGCGGTGGCGGCGAGGACGGTACGTCTGGAGGGCACGTGCGCTCCTTCCGGAGTGATCCACTGGAGATCGACTGAAGGAAACTTCCGTGAGGGAGTGAATATCCGGGAAGTTTCTGCCGGTCAAGGGAGCGCGCACGGAGCAGGGGCCTTCGCAGAGGGGCCGCCATCGGCGCTGTTGGAGGGGGGCGCGCCGATGGCGGCGTGCTGCCGGCCGCTGTACGGCGGAGAGGGTGGAGTCAGCGATCGCAGCCAGCAGCGAGGGCCGACACCGCACGGCGGAGACTCATCCGGCAGCTTGCGGGTTGGACGATCCGAATTCGGGGCGGGTTCCCGCCTTCCGCGCGATTCCCGGAAGTTGGTACCCGAGGGTTCAACGGGACGGGTGGGACATGATGCCCGGCCACTGCTCCTGCAGAGTGCGTACGGTCTCTGCGATCGCCGGACGACGTGCGGCTCCTTTGCGCCACAGGGCGTACAGGCGCCGTACCGGGGTGGGTTCGAGGCGCACCTCGACGACGCCGGCAGGCAGCGGCCCGCGGCCCAGGCGCGGGACGAGACAGATGCCGAGACCGCCGGCGACCAGCGCGACCAGGGTCGGGTTCTCGTCCGCCTGGTGCACGATCTCCGGCTCGTGTCCGGCGGCCCGCATCGTGCGAACCAGCCAGTCGTGACAGACCCGCCCCGGCGGCTGGCACACCCACCGCTCCCCGCCCAGCTCCTCGCGCCGCACGGACTCCCGACCGGCGAGAAGGTGGCCGGCGGGCACCAGCAGCGTGCTGCGGTCGTCGCCGATCACCGCGTGCTCGACGCCCGGCGGTACGGGCAGCGGAGCGATGTCCCAGTCGTGCACCACGGCCAGGTCGACCGCGCCCTTGGCGACCAGGTCGACGGAGAGATGCGGGTCGATCTCGCTCAGCCGGGCGTCGAGCGCGGGGTGCCGGGCGGCCAGGTCGGCGAGCACGGCGGGCATCAGCCCGCGCGCCGCCGAGGCGAACGCGGCGATCGTCAGCCGCCCCGCCGGCACCCCGCGCCGCTCCTCGAGCGCGGTCTCGGCCCGCTCGACTATGGCGAGCAACTCCTGTGCCGTATCCACGAGTTGATGGGCCTCGGGGGTCAGCCGCACCCCTCGTCCTTCTCTCTCCAGGAGTACGGTCCTGGTCTCCCGCTCCAGCTTGGCGATCTGCTGCGACACGGCGGACGGCGTGTACCCGAGCGCGGCGGCCGCCGCTCCCACGGTCCCGTGGACGGAGACGGCGTGCAGGGCGCGCAGGCGTTGGAGATCGAGCACGGAAGCTCCCATTCATCAGCGTTGCTTCATCCGACCATGCAGCAATCATCGCTGGTGCTACACGGTCCTGGAGCGTGATGCTCGAACGCATGCGACCTGCACACCTTGCTCTCGCCGTGGTCGTCGCCGCCGTCTGGGGCATGAACTTCACGGTCGTCGAGATCGGCCTCGACCACTTCCCTCCGCTGCTGTTCTCGGCCCTGCGCTTCCTCGCGGCAGCCCTGCCGGCCGTCTTCTTCGTGGGCCGCCCGAAGGTGGCATGGAGCTGGGTGGCGGCGGTGGGGCTGGTGCTCGGCGTGGCCAAGTTCGGTCTGCTGTTCATCGGCATGGACGCCGGAATGCCGGCGGGACTGTCCTCGCTGGTCGTGCAGATACAGGCGGTGTTCACGGCCGGGGTGGCGTTCGTCGTCCTGGGCGAACGGCCTTCCACGGTACGGGTGTTGGGCATGGCCGTGGCGCTGGCGGGCATCGGTGTCGCGGCGGTGGACGAGGGCACGTCGGGCCCGCTCGGCGCCTTCGCGCTGGTGATCGGGGCGGCGGCCTGCTGGGGCGTCTCGAACGTCCTGACCCGCAAGGCGGCCCCGCCGGACGCGCTGAACTTCATGGTCTGGGTGAGCACGGTCCCGGTCCTGCCGCTGCTCGGCCTGTCGCTGCTGCTGGAGGGCCCGGGCAGGGACTACGACGCCCTGCGCGCCCTGGACTGGCAGGGCGCCGGCACGGTCGTCTACGTGGCCTGGGTGACGACGGTCTTCGGCTTCGGGGCGTGGGGCCGGCTGCTGCGCAGGTACCCGGCGTCGACGGTCGCGCCGTTCTCACTCCTCGTCCCGGTCTTCGGGATGTCGTCGGCGGCCGTCTTCCTGGGGGAGGGGGTGAGCCCGCTGCGGTGGTGCGCGGCGGCGCTGCTGGTGGGCGGGGTGGGGCTGGCGTCGGTGACGCGCGGGCGACGGGAAGTCGTCCATCCCGTGGACGAGGCGGCGACCGAGGCCGTACTCGGCCGATCATGAGGGCATGCCCGTAGTCACCATCCCCGGTTCCAAGTCCATCACCGCCCGCGCGCTCTTCCTGGCGGCGGCGGCCGACGGAGTCACCACCCTCGTACGCCCCCTGCGCTCGGACGACACCGAGGGGTTCGCGGAGGGGCTGGTGCGGCTCGGGTATCGAGTCGGGCGGACCCGGGACGCCTGGCAGGTGGACGGCCGTCCGCAGGGCCCTGCGGTGAGCGAGGCGGACGTGTACTGCCGGGACGGCGCCACGACCGCCCGCTTCCTGCCGACCCTGGCGGCGGCGGGACACGGGACGTACCGCTTCGACGCGTCCGCCCAGATGCGCCGCCGGCCCCTGCTGCCCCTGACTCGGGCCCTGCGCGACCTGGGCGTCGATCTGCGGCACGAGGAGGCGGAGGGGCACCACCCGCTGACGGTGCGGGCGACCGGTGTCGAGGGCGGCGAGGTCGTCCTGGACGCGGGGCAGTCCTCGCAGTACCTGACGGCGTTGCTGCTGCTGGGCCCGCTGACCGGGAAGGGCCTGCGGATCCGGGTCACCGACCTGGTGTCCGTCCCCTACGTGGAGATCACGATCGCGATGATGCGGGCGTTCGGGGCGGAGGTGGAGCGCGAGGACGACGTGTTCGTGGTCCCGTCGGGCGGCTACCGGGCGACCACCTACGCGATCGAGCCCGACGCGTCGACCGCCAGTTACTTCTTCGCCGCGGCCGCGGTGACGCCGGGCGCCGAGGTGACGGTGGCGGGGCTGGGCACGGGGGCGCTGCAGGGCGACCTCGGCTTCGTCGACGTACTGCGGAGGATGGGCGCCGAGGTGTCGGTCCGCCCGGACGGCACGACGGTCAGGGGCACAGGGGTGCTGCGCGGTCTGACGGTCAACATGCGGGACATCTCGGACACCATGCCGACGCTGGCGGCGATCGCACCGTTCGCGGACGGGCCGGTCCGGATCGAGGACGTGGCGAACACGCGGGTGAAGGAGTGCGACCGGCTGGAGGCCTGCGCGGAGAACCTCCGGCGGCTGGGGGCGGACGTGTCGACGGGCCCCGACTGGATCGAGATCCTGCCGGGTGTGCCGTCCGGGAGCGGTACGGAGATCACGTCCTACGGCGACCACCGCATCGTGATGTCCTTCGCGGTCACCGGGCTGCGGGTGCCGGGTATTTCGTTCGACGACCCCGACTGCGTGCGGAAGACTTTCCCCGGTTTCCACGAGGAGTTCGGGGCGCTGCGCGCGCGGTTGTGAGGCGGGGACGAGTGGGGTTCGAGCTGAAGGGGCCGGTTCTGGAGGGCGCGCTGGTGCGCCTGGAGCCGCTGGAGCACCGGCACGCGGCGGATCTGGCGACGGCGGCGGAGGAGGACCGCGGGACGTACGAGTTCACGTGGGTGCCGCGGGCCCACGAGGTCGGCGGCTACATCGACGCGCAGCTCGCCCGCGCCGCCGCCGGCCGGCTGGCGCCGTACGCGCAGATCTCGCAGGCCACGGGGCGGGCGGTCGGCGCCACCTCGTTCTGGGACCCGCGCTGCTGGCTCTCCGAGGACCGGCTCGACGCCATCGAGATCGGCTTCACCTGGCTCGCGAGGCCGGCCCAGGGAACCGGCATCAACGCCGAGGCCAAACTCCTCCTCTTCCGGCACGCCTTCGAGGAGTGGCACGTCTCCCGGGTCGACCTGAAGACCGACGCCCGCAACGCCCGTTCCCGCGCGGCGATCCAGAGCGTCGGCGCCCGCTTCGAGGGCGTCCTGCGCAACTGGTCCCGCTCCTGGGCGCCCGGCGAGGAGGGCCGCCTGCGCGACTCGGCGATCTTCTCGGTCACGGCGGAGGAGTGGCCGGGATGCCGGCAGCGGCTGGAGGCGCGGGTGGCGGGGTTCGCGGTGCGGGTGTAACGGCCGTTCCCGCGGTGCGCAGTTGATTCAGCACCGCCCTGAGCACCGCGTCCTCCTCCGCGCCGGCCCGGACCGCCGCGAACACGTTCCGGGACGCCGGCTGCTCCTGCGTCGGTACCACTGTCACGCGGCGATGCGTGTACGACTCCCGCACCAGGCGTGGGATCAGCGCCACCCCCTGTCCCGCCTCGACCAGGGCGGCGAGTGCGGCCCAGTCGTTCACCGCGTGGCGTACGTCCGGTGTGAAACCGGCCGTCGCGCACACCGAGCGCGCCACCGCCCCGCAGCAACTGGCCGCCGCCCCCACGACCCACGCCTCCCGCGCCAACTCCCGCAACGTCACCGGGCCTTGACCGGCGAGTCGATGGTCCGCCGCCACCACGAGGTCCAGGACGTCCGTGAACAGGTCCGCCCTGCTGTAGCGGTCGTCCGTGTGCGGCGGAGCCTTCGCGAAGTCCACCGCCACCGCCACGTCCACCTGCCCCGCGTCGAGCGCGGTGAACAGGTCCGGCGGTTCCGCCTCCACGACCTCGACCCTGAGCTGCGGGAGACGTCCGGCCAGCGCCCGCAGCACGCCCGGCAGCAGCCCCAGGATCCCGCTGGAGAAGCACCCGATCGTCACCGACCCGCGCCCGCCCTCGCCGTACGCCGCCAAGTCGGCCCGCGCCCGCTCCAGTTGGGCCGCGATCAGGTCGGCATGCGCCAGCAGCACCCGCGCCTGCCCGGTCAGCCGTACGCCCCGGCCGTCCTTCTCCGTCAGCGGTACGCCCGTCTCCCGGGCCAGCGCCGCGAGCTGCTGGGAGACCGCCGACGGCGTCAGATGCAGGGCCTCGGCCGTTCGCGCCAGACTGCCCCGGCGCTGCAGCTCGCGCAGGACGGTCAGACGGCGCAGATCAACCCTGAAGCTCTCGCTTGCCCGTTCCACCCCGAAAGATTAACTGGACCGATGGAACAGCGATCGGAAACCATCGCCCCATGACCGCGAAGCACTTCCTCATCCTCCACGGCTGGCAGAACCACCGCCCCGAGGCCCACTGGCAGCACTGGCTCGCCGACCGCCTCAGCGGCCTCGGCCACCACGTCACCTACCCCCAGCTGCCCGACCCCGACGACCCGAGCCTGGAGGTGTGGCTGTCGGAGCTGACCCGGCACCTCGACGACCTCCGGGGCTCCGAACGCGTCGTCCTCGCCCACAGCGCCTCCGTCCTGCTCTGGCTGCACGCCGTCTCCCGCGGACTGGTGAAGGACGGCGCCGTCGACCGCGTACTGCTCGTCGCCCCGCCGTCCGCCTCCGTCCTCGCCCGGCTCCCCGAGGTGGCCGAATTCGCCCCGCCCGCCCTCGGCTTCACCCTCCCCGCCCCCACCCGCCTGGTCGCGGGCGACAACGACCCGTACTGCCCGGAGGGCGCCCGGGACGTCTTCGGCGACCCCCTGCGCATCCCCACCGACCTCCTCCCCGGCGCCGCCCACCTCGACCTCGACGCGGGCTACGGCTCCTGGCCCGCCGTACTGGAGTGGTGCCTGGACGAGGAGGTGACGATAACGGCCCGCCCGGCGTAGGAGGTATGGCTCACGCACACTCGTTGAGCAGCCGCCCCAGATGCTCCCGCCCCGTCGCCAGCAGCTCCGGCAGCGGCGCGGCCTCCTCGTACCACCGCTTCTCGTACTCCCAGCACAGCCAGCCGTCCCAGCCGTGCCGGGAGAGGACCTCCACGGTCTCGGTGAGCGGCAGCACGCCGGTGCCGAGCGCGAGCGGGGTCGTGTCCTCGGCGGAGGCGATGTCCTTGACCTGTACGTAGCCGAGGTACGGGGAGAGGGCCGCGAACGACTCCGAGGGTTGCTCGCCGCCCAGCCAGGTGTGCATGACGTCCCAGAGGGCGCCGACATGGCGGTGCCCGACCAGGCCGAGGATGCGGATCGCGTCGGCGGCCCTGCGGTGCGAGTCGTGGGTCTCCAGGAGGATGCGTACGCCGACGTCGGCGGCGTACTCCGCAGCCGTGCCGAGCCGTCGCGCGGCCGTCGCGTCGGCGCGCTCCGTACTCTGCTCGTGGCCGCCGCCCGGGAAGACCCGGATGTACGGGGCGCCGAGGTCGCGGGCGAGGTCGAGGAGGCCGCGGATCTCGTCGATCACCGGACCGTCGTCGCCGGGAGCGGCCACGCGCGCGTACCCGGCGAGGCCCAGCACCTCGATGCCGGCCGCCTTGAACTCGGCGGCCACGTCCGCCCGCCCGGCGAGGTCGATGCCGGGATGGACCGGCTCCTCCGGATGCGCGCGCAGCTCCACGCCGTGGTAGCCGTGGGTGGCCGCGAGCCGGATCACGTCCGGGACGGGCAGGCCGGGGACGCCGAGGGTGGAGAACGCCAGTCTCATGGTCCCTACTGTCACTCGGGTGTGCCGTGCAGGTCCAGGCGCCAGTCCTGGCCGTTCAGGTCTTTTCCGAACGAACGGTGCGGTTTCTCGGCGACGAGCACGAAGCCGTGGCGCTGGTAGATGCGGCGGGCGGCGGCCAGGACGTCGTTGGTCCACAGGACGAGCTCGCGGTGGCCGACACCGCGCGCGAAGTCGACCACGGCCCGCACCAGCTGGTCGCCGATGCCGAGCCCGCGGGCGTCCGGCTCGACCAGCAGCAGCCGCAGCCGGGCCGTGCCGGGCGCCTCGTCCCGTACGCACATCACACACCCCACCGGGCGGCCGTCGAGTTCGGCGATCCACACCCGCTCCAGATGCGGGTCGTGGTCCTCGGCGAAGTCGGCGACGATCCGCGCCACCAGCCCCTCGTAGTCGGCGTTGAAGCCGTACTCGGCGGCGTACAGCGCTGCGTTGCGCTGCACGATCCAGCCCAGGTCGCCGGGGCCGGGCTCGCGCAGGACGACGTCCTCACGGCGCGGAGCGCGGCCCTCGGAGAGGATCTCGCGGACGGCTCGCATCGCCTCCGCCAGCCGCGGCCGTTCGGCGGAGGGCACGGTGGACAGCAGCGCGCCCACGGATTCGTTCGCACGCTCGGCGAGCAGGGCGGCGGTCTCGCGGCCGCGGGGCGTGAGCGAGACACGGCGGCGCCGGGAGTCGCCCGCGGACGGCGTGCGCTCGATCAGCCCGTCCTCCTCGAATTTGTTGAGGATCCGGCTCAAGTACCCGGCGTCCAGCGAGAGTTCGGCCCGCAGGTCGGCCGCGTCCGTACGCGGGGAGTGCGCCAGTTCGTACAGCACGCGGGACTCGGTCAGGGTGTACGGGGCGTACAGCTGGCGGCTGTAGTCGAGGGCGCCGATGACGTTCGTGTAGAAGCGGTTGAAGGTGCGGATGTCCTGGACGGTCATGGGCGTCGACCCCCGGATGGTTGTCCCGGATACAAGAACCGGATAGTTGACTCAGTCAGAGATATCGCCGGTTCCGAGGCTAGGACACCCGCACCCCCGTGACTACCCTTCGTCGGCCACCGGCCGGTACACGCTCACCTGCACTCCGGTCTTGCCCCTGACCGTCGAGACCAGCTAACGGCCGCTTGGCCCCGTCCTCGGGGAAGATGGACTTTCCGTCGCCGAGGATCACCGGCATATGGATGAGCTGCAGTTCGTCCACCAGCCCCGCGCCGATCAGCGTCCGCACGAGGGTGGGGCTGCCCATCATCGCCAGGTCGCCGCCGGGAGCGGCCCGCAGCTCCCGGATCCGCGCGACCGCCTGGCCGCCCGGGATCCGTTCGGTGTTCTTCCAGGTCGGCTCGGAGTCGCCGAGAGTGTCGGTGACGACGTACTTCTTCACACCGTTGAGCCGGTCGGCTGGGGGTCCCCCCGCTTGCGGGGGAGGATCTCCGGGCCGCTCGGGCCAGGCCCGCCGCCATCGTCAGACACGTACGGCGCCCGTACGGCAGCGCCTCCGCCTGCTCCAGCCCCGCCGCGAAGACCCCGCCGACCACCTCTGTATCGAACTACGGATGCGACCACGCCGTGCGCGAACCCGCCGTCGGTGTCCTCCTGGGGACCGCCGGGCGCCTGTACGACTCCGTCGAGACTGATGAACTCGCTGACAACGATGCGCAGGGGATCCGCTCCTACAGCCCCGCCAGAACCGGGGGGCAACTTTCAGCCCGTCCGGCGTTTGAGGACAAGGCCCCAGCCGACGGCACCACCGATGCCGGGTGCCGATCAACGCAACGGCGCCCTCAGCCCCGCGGCACCCCGGAAGACCCCCGAACCATCAGCTCCCCCCGGACCGTAGCCATCCCGCCCGGCGGCGGCTCCTCCCGCCCCATGGCGATCCGCCCGGCCCGGGCCCCCGCCTCCGCCAGCGGCAGCCGCACCGTCGTCAGCGCGGGCACCGCATCGACGCTGAACGGCAGATCGTCGAACCCGGCGACCGACACGTCCTCCGGGATCCGCAGCCCGGACTCCCGCAGCGCCGCACACGCCCCGAGCGCGACGGAGTCGTTCGCCGCGACCACCGCGGTGAGGGACGGATCCCGGCGGAGCAGCTCCAGCGTCGCCTCGTACCCGGACGTCCGGTCGTACCGCCCCCACACCGTCGCCCGCGGATCCTCCTCGATCCCCGCCGCGGCCAGCGCCGCCCGGTGCCCCTCGAGACGGTGCCGCGTCGTCGTCCGCTCCTCGGGCCCCGCGATATAGCCGAGCCGCCGGTGTCCAAGGCCGATCAGATGCTCGGTCAGCCGCTGCCCGCCGCCGCGGTTGTCGAAGGCCAGCGCGATCGCCCCGGTGTCCGGAGCCGGCGGCCGCCCGCACAGCACCACCCGCGTCCCCGCGTCCGTCAGCTTCCGCAGCTTCGACGCGACCGCCGCCGCGTGCGGCTCGTTCTCCATGGCGCCGCCGGTCAGCACGACCGCCGCCGCCCGCTGCCGCTGCAGAAGGGTCAGATACGTCAGCTCACGCTCCGGCGAACCCCCCGTGTTGCAGACGACCGCAAGGCGTTCCCCGCCGGCCCGGCCGCCCGGCCCCCCGATCTCCGACTGGATCGCGCTCGCCATGATCCCGAAGAAGGGGTCGGCGATGTCGTTGACGAGAATTCCGACCAGATCGGAAGTTGCCGCCGCCAGCGCGCTGGCCGGCCCGTTCAGCACGTAGTCCAGCTCGTCGACCGCCTTCAGCACCCGCTCACGGGTGGAGGCGGCCACGGGATAGTTCCCGTTCAGCACGCGCGACACCGTCGCGGGCGAGACCTGCGCGCGGGCCGCCACGTCCGCCAGGGTCACCGTCATCTCGTCGTCCTCCGGTCGCGCATTTCGTCGCGCATCTCTCGTACCTCGTCGTACGTCCGTACCTCGTCGTACGTCCTCGTAGACAGGCCGCCGCAGGCCCCCGGTTCCGAGCACGTCGAGCAGACCTTACGGCCAGAACCCCCCGCTGTTCGTCTCCTCGAACAACTCGAAGCGGTCACGGTCTTGTCCGGACCACTGCCCAGAGGCTAACTTCTCCTTGTATAGAAAGCGCTTGCTGTGTCGCTCATGAGTGGGGCCGACGCGGCGCACACCACCCGCGTACGACGCTGTGTACGACGCCTGCGAAGGGAATGACGTGACACGCAAGACGGTGCGTATCGCCATGAACGGCGTGACCGGGCGCATGGGCTACCGCCAGCACCTGGTCCGCTCCATCCTGGCCATCCGCGAACAGGGCGGCCTCGACCTCGGCGACGGCACGGTGCTGTGGCCGGAGCCGGTCCTGGTCGGCCGCCGCGAGCACGCGCTCAGGGCGCTCGCCGAGCAGCACGGCCTGGACCCGCAGAACATCTCGACCGACATCGACGCGGTCCTCGCGGACCCGACCGTCGAGATCTACTTCGACGCCCAGGTCACCTCGGCCCGCGAGGAGGCGATCAAGAAGGCGATCGCGGCGGGCAAGCACATCTACACCGAGAAGCCGACCGCGACCGGTCTGGAGGGCGCCCTGGAGCTGGCGCGCCTCGCGAACGCCGAGGGCATCAAGCACGGCGTCGTACAGGACAAGCTGTTCCTCCCGGGCCTGCTCAAGCTCAAGCGCCTCATCGACGGCGGCTTCTTCGGCCGGATCCTGTCCATCCGCGGCGAGTTCGGCTACTGGGTCTTCGAGGGCGACTGGCAGACCGCCCAGCGCCCGTCGTGGAACTACCGCGCCGAGGACGGCGGCGGCATCGTCGTCGACATGTTCCCGCACTGGGAGTACGTGCTCCACGAGCTGTTCGGCCGGGTGAGGTCCGTCCAGGCCCTCACCGCCACCCACATCCCGCAGCGCTGGGACGAGAACGACAAGCCCTACGACGCCACCGCCGACGACGCCGCCTACGGCATCTTCGAGCTCGAAGGCGGCGCGATCGCCCAGATCAACTCCAGCTGGGCCGTGCGCGTCAACCGCGACGAACTGGTGGAGTTCCAGGTCGACGGCACCGAGGGCTCGGCCGTCGCCGGCCTGCGCAACTGCCGTGTCCAGCACCGCAGCATGACCCCCAAGCCGGTCTGGAACCCCGACATCCCGGCCACCTACTCCTTCCGCGACCAGTGGCAGGAGATCCCGGACAACGACGACTTCGACAACGGCTTCAAGGCCCAGTGGGAGCTGTTCCTCAAGCACGTCTACGCCGGTGCCGACTACCACTGGGACCTCCTCGCCGGCGCCCGCGGCGTCCAGCTCGCCGAGCTGGGCCTGAAGTCCTCGGCCGAGGGCGTCCGCATCGACGTACCGGAGATCGCGCTGTGACCATCCAACTCCCGGACTCCAAGGGCGGACTGAGGTCGTACGAGCCCCGCCCCGAGCCCCTCGCCGTCACTCCCGGCTCGCCCTTCACCTCTCGTACGGTCTTCTCGGCCGCGCACGTCGTCGCCGACCCGTACGCCGACGTGTCGCCCGACTCGCCCGCCGCCGTCGACTGGGACGCCACCCTCGCCTTCCGCCGCCACCTGTGGTCCCACGGGCTCGGCGTCGCCGAGGCGATGGACACCGCCCAGCGCGGCATGGGCCTGGACTGGGCGGGCGCGGCCGAGCTGATCCGACGCAGTGCCGCCGAGGCCAAGGCGGTCGGCGGCCGTATCGCCTGCGGTGTCGGCACCGACCAGATCACCGCCGGGTCTCTCGTGGAGGTCCGGACGGCCTACGAGGAGCAGCTCGCCCTCGTGGAGGAGTCCGGCGCGCAGGCCATCCTGATGGCGTCCCGCGCGCTTGCGGCGGCCGCGAACGGCCCCGAGGACTACCTGGAGGTCTACGGCCACCTCCTGCGCCAGGCGTCCGAGCCGGTGATCCTGCACTGGCTCGGCCCGATGTTCGACCCGGCGCTGGACGGCTACTGGGGCTCGTCCGACCTGGATGCGGCCACCGACACCTTCCTGGACGTCATCGCCGCGCACCCGGACAAGGTGGAGGGCATCAAGGTCTCCCTGCTGGACGCCCAGCGCGAGATCGACATCCGCCGCCGGCTCCCGCAGGGCGTCCGCTGCTACACGGGCGACGACTTCAACTACCCCGAGCTGATCGCGGGCGACGAGCAGGGCTTCAGCCACGCCCTGCTCGGCATCTTCGACCCGCTGGGCCCGCTGGCCGCGGAGGCGGTACGGGTGCTGGACACGGGCGATGTGGCCGGTTTCCGCGCCCTGCTCGACCCGACCGTCGAGCTCTCCCGCCACCTCTTCCAGACCCCGACCCGCTTCTACAAGACGGGCGTGGTCCTCCTCGCCTGGCTCGCCGGCCGCCAGTCGCACTTCACGATGGTCGGCGGCCTCCAGTCGGCCCGCTCCCTCCCGCATCTCGCCCGCGCCTACGAACTCGCCGACGGCCTGGGCCTCTTCCCCGACCCGAAGCTGGCTCAGGAGCGGATGAAGAACCTTCTCGCCCTGTACGGAGTGACCCAGTGACCACCGGCGATCTGTCCCGCTTCTCCATCAACCAGATGACGGTGAAGCAGCTGTCGATGCCCGAGCTGGTCGACGCGTGCCTGGAGTCGGGCGTACCGGGCGTGGGTCTGTGGCGCGAACCGGTCCGGTCCCACGGCCTGGAGGCGACGGCGAAACTGGTCCGCGACGCGGGCCTGTCCGTCACCACCCTGTGCCGAGGCGGCTTCTTCACGGCGATCGACCCGGCGGAGCGCGCGGCCGCCCTCGACGACAACCGGCGCGCGATCGACGAGGCGGCGACCCTGGGAACGGACACGCTGGTGCTGGTCTCCGGGGGCCTCCCGGCGGGGTCCAAGGACCTGCACGGCGCCCGGGAGCGGATCGCGGACGCCCTCGGCGAGCTGGGCCCGTACGCGGAGCAGCACGGCGTACGGCTGGCCATCGAGCCGCTCCACCCGATGTACGCCGCCGACCGCTGCGTGGTCTCCACGCTCACCCAGGCCCTCGACCTCGCGGAACGCTTCCCGGCCCACCAGGTCGGCGTCACCGTCGACACGTACCACATCTGGTGGGACGACAACGCGCCCGCGCAGATCGCCCGCGCGGGCGCCGGTGGCCGTATCCACACCTTCCAGCTCGCCGACTGGACCACGCCGTTGCCTCAGGGCGTGCTCAACGGCCGCGGGCAGATCGGGGACGGCTCGATCGACATGCGGGAGTGGAAGGGGTACGTGGAGGCGGCCGGGTACACGGGCCCCATCGAGGTCGAGCTGTTCAACGACGCGCTGTGGGCGCGGGACGGCCGGGAGGTGCTGGCGGAGACGGCCGCACGGTTCGTGGAGCACGCCGCCTGACCGCACGGGAACAACTCGCCGGCACCGCACAGAGGTTCGTGCAGAATTGGATCTCGTGAGCGAGAGCCTCGGACCACTGGAACGGGTCGACGACCGCTGGGCGTCGGGGGACGCCCGGCGACCGGGCACCGGGGAAGGCCCGAGGTGAGGCAGGCCACTGTCGCCGCGCTGTACCGCTACCCGGTGAAGTCGATGCTCGGCGAGCCGCTCGAGGCCGTCGGGATCAGCGACCGCGGCCTGAGCGGCGACCGCCGGTTCGCGCTGCTGGACGACGCGACGGGCAAGGTCGCGAGCGCGAAGAACCCGCGCCTGTGGCGGGAGTTGCTCAGGTGCGCTGCGACCCTCACCGAGGCCGGGCCGCGCATCACCGGACCGGACGGCACCGAAGTGCCCACAGCCGCCGCCCTCTCGGCCCTCGTCGGCCGCAACGTCACGCTGACCGACACACCCCCGCCCGCCGGCACGCTCGACCGCTCCCGTCCGGAGCAGGTCCTGGCCGCGGGACCGGAGGCCGAAGTGGAAGCCGACACCGTCCAGTTCGGCTCGGCCTCCCCGCCCGGCACCTTCTTCGACTTCGCGCCGGTGCACGTCATCACGACGTCGACCCTGAGGAGAATCGCCGAACTGAGCCCCCGGGGCGCGGCGGAGCCGCAGCGCTACCGCCCCAACCTGGTCATCGACACGGACGAGGACGAAGGCTTCGTGGAACACACCTGGGTCGGCAGAGAACTGCACATCGCCGACGGCCCGACCCTCCGCGTCATCGCCTCGACCCCCCGCTGCGCGATCCCCACCCTCGCCCACGGCGACCTTCCCCGCGACCCGGACGCCCTGCGCGTCCTCGCCCGCCACCACCGCATACCCGCCCTGCCCGGCCGCCCGCCCGAGCCGTGTGCCGGGGTGTATGCGCAGGTGGTACGCGGCGGGTGGGTGCGGGAACGGGATGTCATACGGCTCTGATGCCGCCGGTGGTCATTGCGCGCGCACCGCCCGGTGCAGCGCCTCGGCCGCCAGCTGCACGGCCGAGTCCTGGGCGGCCCGGCCGAGCAGCTCCGTGCGGATGGGGCCGCCGCCGGCCAGATGCCGGTCGTAGGGCAGGACGACGACGGGAACGCCCGTCTCCTTCAAGTGAGCGGTGGCAGCCTTCACGTCGAGGATCATGTCGGGGGAGCTCGCGGTGAGGGCCACCACGGTCGTCGAGAGCGCGGAGTGCGGCAACTGCCCGAGCCAGTCGAGGACCTGCCGGGTCCCGCCGACACCCTCCGCGGTCATCGGCGCGACGACCACCCGGGCGTGGGCGGTGTCCATCGCCGTCCGGGCGACGTCGCCGGGCAGCGTCTCGCAGTCGACGACCGTCACGGAGAAGTAGCGCCGCAGGGCGAGCGTCACCGTGCGGTACGTCCGCACGTCCAGCGGGGCGCCGACCTTCCCCTGGCTCCCGGGCAGCAGCCAGCCGCCGTCGGCCACGGGCACCAAGTACCCGGTCACATGGGTCAGTTGCATGGCCGGGGTCAGAATCCGGGCGAGGTCGGCGCACGACCACCGCACCGACTCCGCGCCCATTCGCACCGGCAGCGTGCCCAGCGCGGCGTCCGCCTCCAGCGTGAGCACCGGGTCGTGCCGGTAGTGGTTGAAGGTACGGCCGAGCAGCGCGGCCACGGTCGACTTGCCGACGCCCCCACGGATCGAGGTCACGGCGATCACCCGCCCGGTGGCCACCGGCTGCTGCAAGTCCCGCGCGATCCGCGTCTGCTCGGCCACGTCCTGCGAGACGGAGGTGGCCAGCCGACGCAGGGTACGGCCGGTCCGGTGGACAAGCGAGTCCCCGTGCTGGGGGCGACCGAGGGCAAGGGCCAGACGGGGGTCGAGGGTGGGGAGGCTTTCGGGGGTGGAGGTGGGCGTGGCAGGGGCTGAAGGGGGCGCGGGGACGGGGACGTGGGAGCGGGGCCCGGATGCGGGCGTGCGGGAGGTGACGGGGGGCGCGGGGGCCCCGGGGGCGGGTGCGGTGACGGGTGGGCCAGGGGGCGGGGTGAGGCCGACCGGGGGGTGCGCGGATAGGGCGGTGGCGGGTTGCTGGGGTGGGGCGTCCATGGACTGCGCGGAGGCGTAAGAGTGAGGCCCGGATGCGGGCGTGTGGGAGGTGACGGGTGCGGGTGCCCCGGGCTCGGGCGTAGTGATGGGGCCGACCGGGGGGTGCGCGGGTGTGGCGGTGGCGGGTTGCTGGGGTGGGAGCGGGGCGTCCATGGACTGCGTGGGGGCGGTGGTCTGCCCAATGCGCCCCGGGGCGGGCGCGGTGGCCGCAGGCATCGGGCCGGCCGACGGGCCCGTCTGCCCGCCGCCAGGGGCCGCGCACTCGTCCCGCGCCGAGTGCACCAGACGCAGGGTGGGCTCGCCGCCGGGTCCGGGAAGAGCCGGATCCGCTGCTACGACGGCTTCGCCCGAGGGCTCCGAAGCCCGCTGCTGCTCCGCCGGCCCGAGCTGGAACAGCGCATCGCGCCGCCAGTCGTCGTCACCCGCCGGCTCCCGCTCCTGTTCCCCGTGAACCATGCCGTCCCGTCCCCTAAGCGATGGTGCCGAGCAGCCGCTCGTACACGCCGAAGGCCCCGATGAGCAGTGGAAGCAGGGCGATGACGCCGGCGGACTCCAACAGGTCACCCGCTCGCCGCAGCCGCACCCGGACCTGCTCGGCGGGCCGTACGACGAGCGTGGCGAGCGTCAGCACGGCCAGCGCCGCGAGCACGACCAGAGCCGGTCCCGCCGCACCGGAGCGCTCCACCCACACCGCCAACAGCCGTACGGTCACCACGGCGGCACCCGCCAGCAGCACCACGACCTCGGCGACCAGCGGAAAAGCCCGTGCCCGCAGGGCCACCACCACCGCCGTGACGACGGCGAGCAGTACGGTCCACACGCCGGGCGCTCGCAGCGCCCACACCGCCGCCACGGTCGCCGACACGGCAACGATGACGGTGGCGAGCATCAGCCCGCGATGGGCGGCCGCGAGCGCCGCGGACGCCTGGTACCGGCTCACGGAGACCCCGCCGGCCCGCCGGTCGTCGAGCCCGGACAGCCCGGAGGCCGTGAGCGCGAGCCGCGGCAGCACACCGAGGGCGACGACGGAGACGACGGCGAGCACCGCACCGGTCCGAGCCTGCTGCCCTGCCGTCTCCGCCCCCGACTGCAGGGCGACGACGCCCTCCCAGCCGAGGACGGTGCCGGCGAGGGCGCCGGCGCCCACCGACCCGGCGCGCCCCAACCGAGTGAAGAGCCCCAGCAGTACGAGCGTCACGGCACCCACCCCGGCCGGCGCACCCACGTGCAACGCACCCGACCAGTGATGGTCATCCGCGAGCGTGGAGGCCCCGAGCACACCAAGCACCCCCGCCGAGCAGATCAGCGTGCCGGCGACCCCGCCCTGCCGCTCGCCACGCCCCACGAGGGCTCCGACCACAGCGGCGACAGCGGCCACGGCGAGCAACACACCGGCGACGACAGAGCCGTCGTAGGCACCGCGTGCGAAGACACCGCCCGCACCCACCCACCCCACGGTCGCCGGCCCGGCGACGACGCGTCGCGACCCGGGCCCCCACCGCCACGCCCGCCCACCGGGATCTTCGACGACATCGTCACTCACGTCGTGCACGACGGGCGCGGACGGAGCGTCCCCGGCCCGTACGAGCCGCAGCGTGGCACCGTCCCGCACCCCGGCGGACTCAAGGCTGCTGTCATGAGCGAGCGCGGACCCGTCCGCGGTCACGAGCTGCCGCAACTCGGGCCGCTCACCGGCCCGGTCGTCCAGCACCCGCAGAATCTCGGGCAACAACACCCCGACCGGCTCCCGAGCCGGCAACACAAGATCGACCCGACGCCGCTCCCCGACCAGGGTGACGCGACTCAGAACAACTGCGGACCCATCGGCCGCTGCACGACTCAAGGCCCCCGCAGACATCACATATTCGAACCTATCACCGGGTGGAGACGGAGCCGGCGGACCTACCGAGCCCCGCCCGAAGACTGCACGGAACCCCCATACGCGAACTCCGGCGACGGCCTGAGGAGCATGATCCCGTACTACCTGACCGTCCGCTGCACAAACACGGGCCCGCAGACGCTGACCCGGCTCGGCTCCCAGGACGGCTTCACGGTCCCCTTGGCCGACGGCACGCCGGGCAAGGCGGTCTCGCTGTGGAATACGAACGCCCTTGCCACTCGGTCGAGTTCGAGGATCCCGGACGGCTGCGACAAGGCCGGCCCGGTCCCGGCCGCCTCGCACGCCACCGTCACGGTGTGTCAACCGGTCGTGCTCCGGGCGGACATGAGCCCGCAACCGTCGCCTGCTTCGACGACAGCTGCAGCACCCTCCTGTGGAACGTCGGTGCAGCGTGCGCGCCGGAAGCCTTGCCGACCTGCGCGGCTACGACCTGCATGACACCTCGAAGAACACCGTCCCGTGGTACGTGACGATCACACGATGTCGGCCGGAGCCCGGCACGCGGCTTTGAACCGCACCTCACCCCCGCCGACAGGCCGGACTCCGGCATCGAAAAAAATCTGAAGACGCCGTGCAACCCTCCCCCCACCCTGTGGGTCGTACTTGGCATCAGGACTTCTCGGAGGGGGATCTGGGGGGATCGCGGGGGTTCTGATGGTGGAGGGGAAAAGCCGAGGGGGCCCGGTCGACGGACCGGGCCCCCTCGAATCTGTGCGACGCCGTTTCGCTACGGGCCTGCGGTGGCCACGCCGCTTTCGTTGACGGTGAACTTTCCGCTCGCGGCGCCGTTGAAGGTCCCGCTCTTGATCCACTCGATCAGCGCCGCCTTGACCGTGGCATGAGGGCCGGCCCACGGTTCGCCGGGGCGCCCGCCGTAGGGCGTTCCGGATTCGGGTGTGCAGCGTGGGCCGGAGCAGCCCTCCATCTGCATCTGGTGGCTGGCGCACTGGACCTGTACGAGCACCTTGTTCGTCATTGCCGCCGGTAGAGCGTTGAAGATGGTGGACGCGTTGGCCGGTGGCGCGGTGGCGTCGTCGAGGCCGTGGATGACCAGCGTGGGCGGGGTCAGCTGCCCCACGACGGCGGTGTTCCAGCCGTAGTTGGAGAACGTCGGAGAGCGGTCGAGACCGGTCGGGTTGCCGGGATCGTCCCCTCCCCAGTTCCGCCCCTCGGTGTCCTGCTCCATGATCTGCTTCCAGAGCTGATCCTGGCTGCCGGGGATGACACGCCCGGTGCACACGGCCTCGCGGGCCGGCGGCAGCACCGGCGCTGCCGGGCGGCTGTCGAGCGTCAGCGGGAACGTGACGAAGCCCGTCGGGGGCGTCGTCTCCTCAGTCGGTCCACCGAAGATCGACGACATGAACACGGCACGGTTGACCTTCGCGATGACGGCGGCGCTTCCGGGGAGGACCGGGTTGGCCGCGTACAGCGTCCGCCCGACGCGCACCCCACCGAGCGAATAGCCGAGCAGAGTGACCTTGCCGTCCGTCGGCTGCGCGCGCGTGATGGCGTCATCGATGACCTGGCGGATGTCGCGTACCCAGACGTCCGTGCGCGCAAAGCGGTAGTTGCTCGAGTGCGCGCGCCTCTTGCCGCCCAGCGGATTGGTCAGCAGCAGGCTGCCCTGCTGATCGAGGGTGAAGATCGGGTTGTGGGTGCGGTCGCAGCCCTCGGGGTACGGACAGGTGCCGTCCGCGAGGTAGGGCCTGAGGCTCGCGTTGCCGGGATCGTTCAGGCCGTTGTCGAAGTGCGTCGAGTGGCCGTAGCCGAGCAGGCTCGGGGCGAAGGTGTCGATTCCCGCCCGTGCGAGTCCTTCCTGCATGCTGAGCGAGCCGCCTTCCGGCGCGGGGGAGCGCAGGTCGAAGGCCGGCGAGGCGGTGACGGTGCGGCCGTGGATCAGCACCGCGGCCCTGTTGGGCACTCCTGGGCATTTTCCGTTCGCGTACACCGGTTGGACGCGATGCACCTGGATCTTCGCCGGCTGCCCGCCGAACTGAGGGTCCGGCATGAGTCCGGGCGGCACCGTGAACCTCAGCCAGTGATCGTGGGTGACGACACCGGTCGGCGCTTCGTCGCACTGCCGGGCCGACGGCTCGGTGGCAGCGGCCATCGACGATGTGCCGAAGCCGAAGGCACTCGTGATCAGGCAGACGCACAGCAGGAGCCACCTCGTCCGGGCCCCGGCCCGTTTCCCGGACCGCTCCCGTCGCCCGCGCCCCACCGAGGCCGCCGGCATGCCCGATCTCCGGAGGATCCCCCTGTGCCGCCGAGTCACGCACGGTGCCGCCATGCCCGAACCCCCTGCCCCTGAATGCCAGTTGAGCCCTCTCTCATCAGAGTGCCCGGCAGCCAGTCGGCGAGCGCCCCGCGCACGGACGCACAGGTGGCACACAGGCGCGCGGCGACAGCAGCGCTTTCGCTCTCGCCCCGTGCAGTGGCCGGCCGCCCGTGTTCCCCGCGCGGTCGCACGACCTGGAGGCCGGAGGCCACCGAGGCCACCACGCTCCCGGCGACCGCACCCCACCAGTCAGCGACACAACTCCTGGAAAGCCGCTTGGAAGAACACCCCACAGCGCAGCAGCACATTCGCGTACGGCCGCGCTTCCCCCGTCCGTACCACCAGCCGTGCCCCCGCCGACAGCTCCTTCAGCCGCTCGTGCGACACCAGCTCCAGCTTGGGGAAGTGGTCGTCGAGCAGCGCCGAAGCCCCCGGGTTCGCTTCCCGTACCTCGCTCGCCGCCGTGGCCCCCTCCACCACCAGCTCGGCCAGCAGACCGTCCACCACCTCCGCGAAGGACGACACCCCGGCGCGGAAGGCCAGGTCCACCACGCGCGGCCCCCGCGGTATCGGCATGCCCGCGTCGTACACCAGCACCCCTTCTCCGTGGCCCAGCTCGGCCAGCGCGCCTGGGATATGACGGTTCAGCGAATCTCTTGCGAGGACCTTCAGGGCTTCGGTCACGGGAGGAATCGCATCCGCGTGGCTGCGGCGCGGAGCGGCAGGGTGTCCCGCCCGGGTGGGACGGAGAGGCGAGTTGCGAACGCATGGCCGATCTATTCGCTCGATGTGGTGAACGGCTGCGAACGCGTGATGCTGCCTCGCACGGGTCATCAGCCACAAGATCGCGAAACACGTGGTGGCCGAGGCAGAACGCACCGGTCGCGGGATCGCCCTGGAGGATCTGACGGGCATCCGCGAGCGGGTACGGCTTCGAAAGCCCCAACGCGCCCCCTGCACTCCTGGGCGTTCCATCAGCTCGGGCAGTTCATCGCGTACAAGGCTCGCAGGGCAGGCGTGCTGGTGGTGTATGTCGATCCGGCATACACCTCCCGTACCTGCGCCGAGTGCGGGCACGTCGACAAGGCGAACCGGGTCTCCCAAGCCTGGTTCGCATGCCGGTCCTGCGGATTCGTTGATCACGCGGACCGGAACGGCTCCCGCAACATCCGCGCCCGTGCGTGGGAGTTGTGGCGACGCGGGGCCCCGTCAACGGCCCCCGCCCCACCCGACGCCCAGCAGGGTGGGACTGGACGCAAACGACGCATCGCAGCCAGCAATGCCCGTTGTGCAAGCCCGACACCTAGACCTCGGTTTACGGGTAGTTGACGATTCCCGCCTTCTTCATAGCGCGTTGACCTCGTCGGCCGTCGGGAAGGACACCTGCGCGCCCTCCTTGGTGACGGCCGCCGCCCCGACCCGTGCCGCGTACGCGGCGGCCTCCGCAAGGGACGCCCCCGACCCCAACCGGAACGCCAGCGCCGCCGTGAACGCGTCGCCCGCACCCGTCGTGTCCACCGCGTGCACCTTCACGGACGGAACCAGGGTCACTCCTTGCCCATCGGCCACCAGCGCACCCTCCGCCCCCAAGGTGACCACCACCGACCGCGGCCCCTTGGCCAGCAGCAGCCGTGCCCAGTCCTCCGGTCGGTCGGACACATACGCATCGCCGAGCACCACCTTCGCCTCGTGCTCGTTGACGATCAGCGGGTCACAGGCCGTCAGCACCTCGGCCGGCAACGGCCGCGGCGGGGAGGGGTTCAGCACGAACCGGCTGCCCTCCGCGAGATTCCGTACGACCTCCACGACCGTCTCCAGCGGGATCTCCAACTGCGTCGACACAACCCGCGAGCACTGGAAGAGGCTCGCGGCCGCCCGGACGTCTCCCGACGTCAGCCGGCCGTTCGCACCGGGGGAGACCACGATGCTGTTGTCCCCCGATGGGTCGACGGTGATGAGCGCGACCCCTGTCGGCGTCCCGCCCACCAGCACCCCCACCGTGTCGACCCCGGCGGCCCGCTGCGAGTCGAGCAGCAGCCGGCCGTATGTGTCGTCGCCGACCCGGGCCAGCAGGACCGTACGAGCTCCGAGCCGGGCGGCGGCGACCGCCTGGTTCGCACCCTTGCCGCCCGGATGGACGGCCAGGTCGGAGCCCAGCACCGTCTCGCCGGCCTCCGGCCGCCGCTCGACGCCGATCACCAGGTCGGCGTTGGCCGATCCCACGACCAGCAGGTCGTAGTCGTACATCAAATGACTCCCCTGAGAGATGACACCCAATTCCCCTTGTCAGCCGCCTCGTCAGCCGCTGAACCCGGCCACGTTCCCCTTCGTGACCACCTTCACCGGCACCATCACGGACTTCGTGACCTTCTTGTCCTCGGCGACCTCCAGTGCGTTCTGTACCGCGATTCTGCCGAGTTCCGTCGGCTGCTGGGCCACAGATGCGTACAGAGTGCCCGCCTCAGCCCTTGTTGCCGCCCCGTGCAGGCGGCAACTGGGAGCGCACCGGCCTTGCGACACAGGGTGTCGAGGAGCACCGCCGGAGCGATGACGGCCGGAGCGTAACAGCGCGACATGGGCACATCAGGGCGTGGTCCCTGAGCCCCGCCGCTGTCACACCTCACCGATACCGTCGGACCATGGCAAAAGAAGCGGGGAACCCGACAGACGAGCGGCGGCTCGCCGTGCTCGAGGGCGTCCTGGAGCGGATCACGTACGCCAACGAGGAGAACGGCTACACGGTCGCCCGGGTCGACACCGGCAGAGGAGCCGGCGATCTGCTCACGGTCGTCGGCGCACTGCTCGGCGCCCAGGTCGGCGAATCCCTGCGCATGGAAGGCCGTTGGGGCTCCCACCCCCAGTACGGCAAGCAGTTCACGGTGGAGAACTACACGACGGTGCTCCCGGCCACCGTCCAGGGCATCCGCCGCTACCTCGGCTCGGGGCTGGTCAAGGGCATCGGCCCCGTCTTCGCCGACCGCATCACCCAGCACTTCGGCCTGGACACCCTGCAGATCATCGAGGAAGAGCCCAAGCGGCTCATCGAGGTCCCCGGCCTCGGTCCCAAGCGCACCAAGAAGATCGCCGACGCCTGGGAGGAGCAGAAGGCGATCAAGGAGGTCATGCTCTTCCTCCAGACCGTCGAGGTGTCCACCTCCATCGCCGTGCGCATCTACAAGAAGTACGGCGACGCCTCGATCTCCGTCGTCAAGAACCAGCCGTACCGCCTCGCGGCCGACGTCTGGGGCATCGGCTTCCTCACCGCCGACAAGATCGCCCAGTCCGTGGGCATCCCGCACGACAGCCCGGAGCGCGTGAAGGCAGGCCTGCAGTACGCGCTGTCGCAGGCCACCGACCAGGGCAACTGCTACCTCCCCGAGGAGCGGTTGATCGCCGACGCGGTGAAGCTGCTGCAGGTCGACACGGGCCTGGTCATCGAGTGCCTCGCCGAACTCGCCCAGCCGCCCGAGGACGGCGAGGACCCCGGGGTCGTACGGGAGAAGGTGCCAGGGCCGGACGGCGGTGACCCGGTGACGGCCGTGTATCTCGTGCCCTTCCACCGCGCCGAACTCTCCCTCTCCGCCCAGCTGTTGCGGCTGCTGCGCACCGGCGAGGACCGGATGCCCGGCTTCCACGAGGTGACCTGGGACAAGGCGCTGGCCTGGTTGAAGGACCGTACGGGCGCCGAGCTCGCGCCCGAGCAGGAGGCCGCCGTCAAGCTGGCGCTGACCCAGAAGGTCGCCGTGCTGACCGGCGGCCCGGGCTGCGGCAAGTCCTTCACGGTCCGCTCGATCGTGGAGCTGGCCCGCGCCAAGAAGGCGAGGGTGGTCCTGGCCGCGCCCACGGGCCGCGCCGCCAAACGCCTGGCCGAGCTCACCGGGGCCGAGGCCTCCACCGTCCACCGGCTGCTGGAACTGAAGCCCGGCGGTGACGCGGCGTACGACAAGGACCGCCCGCTCGACGCGGACCTGGTGGTCGTCGACGAGGCCTCCATGCTGGACCTGCTGCTCGCCAACAAGCTGGTGAAGGCGGTCCCGCCGGGCGCCCATCTCCTCTTCGTGGGGGACGTCGACCAGCTGCCCAGCGTGGGCGCCGGCGAGGTGCTGCGGGACCTGCTCGCCGACGGCAGCCCGATCCCCGCCGTGCGCCTCACGCGCGTGTTCCGCCAGGCCCAGCAGTCGGGTGTGGTGACGAACGCGCACCGGATCAACTCCGGGCATCACCCGGTCACCGACGGCATGAAGGACTTCTTCCTCTTCGTCGAGGACGACACGGAGGAGGCGGGGCGGCTCACGGTGGATGTGGCGGCCCGCCGGATTCCGGCCAAGTTCGGGCTCGACCCGCGCCGGGACGTGCAGGTCCTCGCGCCCATGCACCGCGGCCCGGCCGGCGCCGGCACGCTCAACGGTCTGCTCCAGCAGGCCATCACGCCGGGCCGCCCGGATGTGCCGGAGAAGCGGTTCGGCGGCCGGGTCTTCCGGGTCGGCGACAAGGTCACCCAGATTCGCAACAATTACGAGAAGGGCAAGAACGGTGTCTTCAACGGCACCGTCGGCGTGGTCACCTCGCTCGACCCGGTCGACCAGCGCCTGACGGTGCTGACGGACGAGGACGAGGAGGTCGCGTACGAGTTCGACGAACTGGACGAGCTGGCCCACGCGTACGCCGTCACCATTCACCGCTCCCAGGGGAGTGAATATCCCGCCGTGGTGATCCCGGTCACCACCGGAGCCTGGATGATGCTGCAGCGGAACCTGCTGTACACCGCGGTGACCCGGGCCAAGAAGCTGGTCGTGCTGGTCGGTTCGCGCAAGGCGATCGGTCAGGCGGTGCGCACGGTGTCGGCCGGGCGACGGTGCACGGCACTCGACTTCCGGCTCTCCCCGAGACCCCTGTGAGAGCCCCCTGGATCCCTGTGCGGCCCCGCCGAGTGGGGTTTGAGACAGGCATCACGAAAAATGATCGATCAAATGAGTCGTGAAGGTCACACAGCACTTCCGGATGGGGAATCAAGGGGGCAGGATGAGCAAGTTGGCGGCACTCAGTGCCGTCGATAGGCCCGATGGTCGACCCCGAGTGCACTCTCCTGAGCCAATTGGGGGATGGTAGAGACAGTCAGGGCAACCTCGAAGATGAGGCACTACGTCGGTGAGGGAAGACGTGAGCGACAACTCTGTAGTACTGCGGTACGGCGACGGCGAGTACACCTACCCGGTGATCGACAGCACCGTCGGCGACAAGGGCTTCGACATCGGGAAGCTCCGCGCCCATACCGGTCTGGTGACGCTGGACAGCGGTTACGGGAACACCGCCGCCTATAAATCCGCCATCACCTACCTCGACGGCGAGGCGGGCATCCTCCGGTACCGCGGCTACCCGATCGAGCAGCTGGCGGAGCGCTCCACCTTCCTGGAGGTCGCCTACCTGCTGATCAACGGCGAGCTCCCGACCGTCGACGAGCTCTCCGTGTTCAAGAACGACATCACGCAGCACACCCTGCTGCACGAGGACGTCAAGAACTTCTACAAGGGCTTCCCGCGCGACGCCCACCCGATGGCCATGCTGTCCTCGGTCGTCTCGGCGCTGTCCACGTTCTACCAGGACAGCCACAACCCGTTCGACGAGAAGCAGCGCAACCTCTCGACGATCCGCCTGCTCGCCAAGCTCCCGACGATCGCCGCGTACGCGTACAAGAAGTCGATCGGCCACCCGTTCGTCTACCCGCGCAACGACCTCGGTTACGTCGAGAACTTCCTGCGCATGACCTTCTCGGTCCCGGCGCAGGAGTACGACCTCGACCCGGTCGTCGTCGCCGCCCTGGACAAGCTGCTGATCCTGCACGCGGACCACGAGCAGAACTGTTCGACGTCCACGGTCCGTCTGGTCGGCTCCTCGCAGGCGAACATGTTCGCGTCGATCTCGGCCGGCATCAACGCCCTGTGGGGCCCGCTGCACGGCGGCGCCAACCAGTCCGTCCTGGAGATGCTCGAGGGCATCCAGGCGGGCGGCGGCGACGTCGACTCCTTCATCCGCAAGGTGAAGAACAAGGAGGACGGCGTCCGCCTGATGGGCTTCGGCCACCGGGTGTACAAGTCCTTCGACCCGCGCGCGAAGATCATCAAGGCGGCGGCGCACGACGTCCTCTCGGCCCTCGGCAAGTCCGACGAGCTGCTGGACATCGCGCTCAAGCTGGAGGAGCACGCGCTCTCGGACGACTACTTCGTCCAGCGCAACCTCTACCCGAACGTGGACTTCTACACCGGCCTGATCTACCGCGCCATGGGCTTCCCGACCGAGATGTTCACGGTCCTGTTCGCCCTTGGCCGCCTCCCGGGCTGGATCGCCCAGTGGCACGAGATGATCAAGGAGCCGGGCTCCCGCATCGGCCGCCCGCGCCAGATCTACACGGGCGTGGTGGAGCGGGACTTCGTCCCGGTCGAAGAGCGCTGACAAACGCCGGTGGCGGGGCCGCCCTGGTCTTTCAGGGGCGCGGGGCCGCATCCATTTGCGGCTCCGCCGCGGGGCGCGACCGGCCCCACCGGCCGTCAGCCGAATGACGACCGACAGCCTCACGAGCCCCCCGGCTCAATCCGCCGAAGCGAAAGGCGCCCTGGCGCCGGTCCCCCCACGGGCCGACGTCCAGGGCGCCTTCCCATGTCCCGGTGCGGATTCCCCCCACGGGATCCGGCCGGGCGTCTGTGAAGCCAGCGCCTGAATCGCTGTCGAGTGCGGCGAGCGTTGAGCAGAATGAGCAAAACTCGCCGTACTCATGGTTGTGCGGTCTGCCGGGACAACGCACGCCCGGGAGGGCCGCTCAAAGCACCCCGGTGTACGTGGCCCCGGCAACGCACCTCTGAGGAAGTCCCCCAAGACATCCTCAGATGCCAGGAAACGCCCCCCAAGACGCTGCCTGACATCGTCAACTTAGACCTTCGAACCCCTTCGATGGTTACGTTCACATCACTGTGATCTGCGTCTCTTGCATTTGTCCGTTAGATACGCAAGAGCCCCGATCCAGCGATCGGTGCCCAAGCGTAAGGATGATGCGCGAGCCTTGTGAAGAGCTTATGTGAGGCTGGCGCAGGACTCCAGAGGTGCTCTCACCTCGACTTCGACTAACCGCCGGTAACCTCGTCGCGGTTCAACGGAACGTCCGCAGTCGGAGGCTGTTCGTCACCACGAACACCGACGAGAAGGCCATCGCGGCCCCGGCGATCATCGGATTCAGCAGGCCGGCGGCGGCCAGCGGCAGCGCGGCCACGTTGTACCCGAAGGCCCACACCAGGTTGCCCTTGATCGTGGCCAGCGTCCTGCGGGACAGCCGGATGGCGTCCGCGGCCACCCGCAGATCGCCGCGCACCAGCGTCAGATCGCCCGCCTCGATCGCTGCGTCCGTCCCGGTCCCCATCGCCAGACCCAGATCGGCGGTCGCCAGCGCGGCCGCGTCGTTGACCCCGTCACCGACCATGGCGACCGTACGTCCCTCGGCCTGCAGTCGCCGTACGGCTGCCACCTTGTCCTCGGGCAGGACCTCCGCGATCACCTGCTCGATCCCGACCTCGCGCGCCACCGCCTCGGCGACCGCCCGGTTGTCCCCGGTCAGCAGCACGGGCGTGAGCCCCAGCGCGCGCAGCTCGCGCACCGCCTCGGCGCTGGTCTCCTTGACCGCGTCGGCGACAGCGACGACACCGCGTGCCATCCCGTCCCAGCCGATCACGACGGCGGTACGCCCGTCGTTCTCGGCCTCGGCCTTGGCGCGGGTCAGTTCCACGGGAAGCTCGTCGAAGAGTCGTCCCACGGCCACCTCGCGGCCCTCCACGCGGCCGCGTACGCCCCGCCCGGGCACGTTCTCGAACTCCTCGACCTCAGGAAGCCGCCCGCCCCGCTCCGCGGCGCCCAGGGCGATCGCCCGGGCGACGGGATGCTCGGAGGCGTGCTCGACGGCGCCCGCGAGCCGCAGCACCTCCTTCGCGTCGGTGCCGGCGACGGCGTACGCCTCGTGCAGGGTCATCCGGCCGGTGGTGACCGTTCCGGTCTTGTCGAGTACGACGGTGTCGACGCGGCGCGTGGACTCCAGGACCTCCGGGCCCTTGATCAGGATGCCGAGCTGCGCGCCTCGCCCCGTGCCGACCAGCAGCGCGGTCGGGGTGGCCAGGCCGAGCGCGCACGGGCACGCGATGATCAGGACGGCGACGGCCGCGGTGAACGCGGCCGCGGTGTCGCCCGTGACGCCGAGCCACGCCGCGAACGTGCCGACGGCGATCAGCATCACGACCGGCACGAAGACCGCCGAGATCCGGTCGGCGAGCCGCTGCACCTCGGCCTTGCCGTTCTGCGCGTCCTCCACCAGCTTCGCCATCCGCGCCAGCTGCGTGTCGGCACCGACCCGGGCGGCCTCGACGACCAGCCGCCCGCCGGCGTTGACCGTGCCCCCGGTGACGGCGTCGCCCACGCCCACGTCCACCGGTACCGACTCGCCGGTCAGCATCGAGGCGTCCACGGCGGACACGCCCTCGACGACGGTGCCGTCGGTCGCGATCTTCTCCCCGGGCCGTACGACGAAACGATCCCTCACGGCCAGTTGGGACACGGGAATGCGCGCTTCACGGCCGTCCCTCAGGACGGACACTTCCTTGGCGCCCAGCTCCAGCAGCGCCCTGATCGCCGCGCCCGCGCGGCGCTTGGAGCGGGCCTCCAGGAAGCGCCCGAGCAGGATGAGGGCGACGACGCCCGCGGCGACCTCGAGATAGATCGTGGAGGCCCCGTCCAGGCGCGAGACGGTGAACCTGAACTCGTCGTGCATGCCCGGCAGGCCCGCGTCGCCGAAGAACAGGGCCCACAGCGACCAGCCGAACGCGGCCAGCGTGCCGACCGAGACCAGCGTGTCCATGGTGGCGGCGCCGTGCCGGGCGTTCGTCCAGGCGGCGCGGTGGAACGGCAGGCCGCCCCAGACGACCACGGGCGCGGCGAGCGTGAGCGCCAGCCACTGCCAGTTGTCGAACTGCAGGGCCGGGATCATCGACAGCAGTACGACGGGAAGTGCGAGCAGGGCGGAGACGGTGAAGCGCTGCCGGTAGGCGGCCAGTTCCGGGTCCTCGCCGGCCTCCTCCCCGGCGGGCTCCGGCTGCGGCGGGAGCGGCTCCTCGGCCGTGTAGCCCGTCTTCACCACGGTGGCGATCAGATCGGCGACTTGGATGCCCGCGGGGTAGGTGACCTTCGCCTTCTCCGTCGCGAAGTTCACCGTGGCGGTGACGCCGTCCATGCGGTTGAGCTTCTTCTCGACGCGGGCCGCGCAGGAGGCGCAGGTCATCCCGCCGATGAGCAGCTCGACCTCGGAGGCGTCCGCTGTCGTGCGTATCGGTGCCGGTGTCTGGGTGGTGGTGCTGCTCATCGCGGGTTCCCGGGCTGCTGTCAGGCCTGGCCGACGAGCTCGAAGCCCGCCTCGTCCACCGCGGCGCGCACGGCTGCCTCGTCGAGCGGGGCCGCGGAGACGACGGTGACCTCACCGGACGCGGCGACGGCCGTCACCGAGCTGACGCCGGGAAGCTCGCGGATCTCACCGGAGACGGAACCCTCGCAGTGTCCGCAGCTCATGCCGCTCACCTTGTAGACGGCGGTGACGGTACCCGGGGTGTCGGTCTGGGCGGTCATGTCGTTCTCCTCGTCGAGGCGTGTGGGGCTGCGGGGGCCCACGGGAGGCCCTCCACTTCTCACAGTATACCCCTAGGGGGTACCTGTCCAAGGAGGGGTGCGGCACTCAGGCCGTGCGAGTCGCGGCGGCACCTGTGTCCTCCCGGGTGCCCAGCCGGTCGCCGACCAGGGGCTCCAGATAGCGGATCAGGACGTTCTTGATCTCCTGGGTGTACGCGTCGCGCTCGGCGCCCTCGTGGGCGAGCACCAGCTCCAGGCCCGCCTTGTACATGCCGAGGCAGACATGTGCGGTGCGGGTGACGTCGGCCGGGGGCGCGTCCGGCAGCAGTGAGGACAACAGGGCCTCGATCCGGGAGACCAGAGTCGCGTGCAAGGCGTCGTGCTCCTCGGCGATCCGGCCCGGGATGTCGGGGCCGTGCATCAGCGCGAAGAAGACCGGGTGGTCGCAGTTGAAGGCGATGAACCGGTCCACGGCGGCGCCGACCGCCTCCTGCAGCGGGGTCGCAGGGTCGACCGGTGCGAGCGCCTCGCCGTATGTCTCCCGCATCTCGTGCATCAGCCGGTCGCCCAGCTCGATCGCGATCGCTTCCTTGTTCGGGAAGAACTGGTACAGCGTGCCCGGCGAGACGCCGGCCTCGCGGGCGATGGCGTTGGTGCTGGCGGCCGTGTAGCCGGTGGTGCAGAAGACCGAGGCGGCGGCCGCCAGGAGCTGGGCGATGCGGCGCTCGCCGCGGGCCTGGCGGCGGCGTGGCTGTTCCTTCTGTGAGTTCTCGGGCACGCGTTATCCCCAGTTCTCCGAACGCGATTGACAAACACGAGCGGTCGCTCGCATTCTGGGTCCAGTTGAAACGCGAGCGCTGTCTCGTGTTTGCCAGTTTATGGTTTCCACGGTGAAGGGGACACCGCACGATGGCCGAAGTCAACAAACCACCGCGCCCCGGGGGCTGGACCCGCTTCGTGACCGCCCGCCCGCGGCTGTCGCTGTTGGTGGCCCTGGTCATCACCGCGCTCGCCGTGCTGGCCGGCAGCGGAGTCGCCGACCGCCTCGGCAGCGGCGGCTGGGAGGACCCGGCCGCCCAGTCGACGTACGCGACCAAGGCACTGGAGCGCGAGTTCCCGGACTCCCAGCCCAACCTGCTGCTGCTCGTCGACGCGGGCCGCTCCTCGGTGGACGATCCGGCAGTCGCAGCCCAGGCCCGGCGCCTCACCGCGCGCCTGGCCGGTGAGAAGGGCGTCATAGGTGTCGGCTCCTACTGGCAGTCCACATCGCCGGCCCTCCGGGCCAAGGACGGCCATGAGGCGCTGATCGCCGCGCACATCACAGGCGACGAGAAGGCGATGGGCGACACCCTGGACCGCATCGCGCCTTACTACCGCGGCACACACGGCCCGGTGCAGGTGAAGGTCGGCGGGCCTGTTGCGGTGCGGCACGAAATGCAGACGATCATCAAGGAGGACCTGACCCGCGCCGAGATGATCGCCCTGCCGGTGACGCTCGTACTGCTGGTGATGGTCTTCGGGTCGGCGATCGCCGCCCTGCTGCCGCTGGGCATCGGCATCGTCGCGATCCTCGGCACGAACGCGGTGCTGCGCGGCCTGACCGAGTTCACCGACGTCTCGGTCTTCGCGATGAACCTCACCACGGCCCTGGGCCTGGGACTGGCCATCGACTACGCATTGTTCATCGTCCGCCGCTTCCGTGAGGAACTGTCCACGGGCGCCGACCCGTTGACGGCCGTGGGCACCACCCTGCGCACAGCCGGCCGCACAGTCGTCTTCTCCTCCCTCACGGTCGCGGTCTCCCTCGCGGCGATGCTGCTCTTCCCGCAGTACTTCCTGCGCTCCTTCGCATACGCCGGCATAGCGGTGGTCCTGCTGGCCGCCGCGACCGCGCTGATCCTGCTCCCGGCAGCCCTGGTACTGCTCGGACACCGGGTCAACTCCCTGGATCTGCGCCGCCTGTTCCGACGCGGACGGGCACCGAAGGCCTCCGGCGAGGAAGGCACGGCCTGGGCGCGCATGGCGACCCTCGTGATGCGCCGGGCCCCGCTCTTCGCCGTGGCGACCACCACGGTCCTGATCGTCCTCGGACTGCCCTTCCTGGGCGTGAAGTTCGGCACAGCGGACGACCGCCAGCTCCCCTCGACCGCAGAGTCCCACGTGGTCCAGCAGCACATCCGCGACGGCTTCCCGGGCAGCCCCGGCGGCGGCCTGGAGGTGCTCGCCGAGGGCAGCTCGACCCCCGCCCAGTACACCGCGTACAAGGACCGCATAGCTGAGCTGCCCGGCGTGCTGAGGGTCGACGGCCCGCTGGTGAAGGGGCAGTCGGCGTACTTCACCGTGCTGCCGAAGGGTGAGGCCGTGGACGACGCGGCCCAACGCCTGGTGGGTGAACTGCGCACGGCCCGCGCCCCCTTCGACACCAAGGTGACCGGTACGGCGGCCGTCCTGGTCGACTCCAAGCACGCGATAGCCGAGCGCCTGCCCTGGGCGGCCGCCTTCATCGCGATCGTCACCCTGCTCCTGGTCTTCCTGCTGACCGGCAGCGTGCTGATACCGATCCAGGCCGTGGTGCTCAACGCGCTCAGCCTGACCGCCATGTTCGGCGCGGTGGTCTGGGTCTTCCAGGACGGCCACCTGTCCGGCCTGCTCGGCTTCACCAGCCCCGGCTCCATAGAGACCACCCTGCCGGTCCTGATGTTCTGCGTGGCCTTCGGCCTCTCCATGGACTACGGCGTGTTCCTGCTCTCCCGCATCAAGGAGGAGTACGACAGAACGGGCGACCACAACGAGGCGGTCCGCCACGGCCTGCAGCGCACGGGTGGCCTGATCACAGCGGCGGCGGTGATCCTGGCAGTGGTGATGGTCGCCATCGGCACCTCCCGGGTCACCAACACCAAGATGCTCGGCCTGGGCATCGCCCTGGCGGTACTGATGGACGCGATGATCGTACGGAGCCTGTTGGTACCGGCGGTGATGAGGCTGACGGGGCGGGCGACTTGGTGGGCGCCGGGGCCGTTGCGACGCTTCCACGAGCGGTTCGGCTTGAGCGAGGGGCAGGACGAGCGCCCCGTCAGGGGCGCGGGGCTGCCTCGATGTGCGGCTCCGCCGCGGGGCGCGACCAGCCACGATGTACCCGCAGAGACAAACGGCGATGGGAGCGCAGATGCGGGCAGTGGTATTCGAGAAGTACGGGAGCCGGCCCGACGTAAGTGAGGTACCCGACCCCCGCCCCGCCGACCACGGAGTGGTCGTACGGGTCGAGGCCACCGGCCTCTGCCGAAGCGACTGGCACGGCTGGCAGGGCCACGACCCGGACATCACGCTGCCGCACGTACCGGGCCATGAACTCGCGGGTGTCATCGAGGCAGTCGGCGCCCGAGTGACCGCCTGGCGCCCCGGCGACCGCGTCACCGTACCGTTCGTGTGCGCCTGCGGAAGTTGCGCGGCATGCGCCGCGGGCGACCAGCAGGTCTGCGAACGCCAGACCCAGCCCGGCTTCACGCACTGGGGCTCCTTCGCCCAGTACGTGGCGCTGGACCACGCGGACGTGAACCTGGTGGCCGTCCCGGAGGGCCTGTCGTTCTCCACAGCGGCAGCGCTGGGCTGCCGGTTCGCCACGGCGTTCCGCGCGGTCGTGCAGCAGGGCCGGGTGGCGGCGGGGGAGTGGGTCGCGGTGCACGGCTGCGGGGGTGTGGGCCTGTCCGCGGTGATGATCGCGGCGGCATCGGGGGCGCGGGTGATCGCTGTGGACGTATCGCCTCAGGCACTGGACCTGGCGCGGAAGTTCGGCGCCACGGAGTGTGTGGACGCGACACGGACACCGGACACGGCCGCGGCGATCCGCGAGCTGACCGGCGGCGCCCAGCTGTCCCTCGACGCCCTCGGCTCACCCGCCACCTGCGCCGCCTCGGTGAACGGCCTGCGCCGCCGCGGACGCCACGTCCAGGTGGGCCTGCTCCCGTCCACCACCGGTACGACCCCCGTCCCGATGGCCCGAGCGATCGCCCTGGAGCTCGAACTCATCGGCAGCCACGGCATGGCGGCGCACACCTACCCGCCGATGCTGGAGCTGGTCGGAGCAGGCGTGCTCCGCCCCGACCTGCTGGTCACGTCCACGATCACCTTGGATGCGACCCCCGATGCGCTGGCGGCGATGGGAACGGCGCCGGGAGCAGGGGTGACGGTCATCGAGCCGTGGAGTTGAACGAGCGGGCGGCCCACTCCCGGTCGAGGATCGACATCAGCACCTCGTCGGCCCACTCCCCGTGCCGTAGCTGCACCTCCCGCCGCACGCCCTCGACGACGAACCCGACCTTCTCGTAGACCCGCAGGGCGCGCCGGTTGTGGCCGTAGGCCTCCAGCTGGATCCAGTGGAGGCCGAGTTGCTCGAAGCCGTATCCGACGATGAGCCGGGTGGCCTCGGTGCCGATGCCGCGCCCACGCCCCCGCGGTCCGATGAGGGTGCGGAACGTGCAACCGCGCGCCGCCGGATCCCAGTCGTACAGGACGACCTCGCCGAGAAGTTCGCCGCTGTCCCGGTCGGTGACGGCGAGGTCGAGCCGGTCGGGGACGGTGGCCCGGGAGCCGTACCAGGACCGCAGGCGATCCGGGCTGAGCTCGGTCGACGGCTCATAGGTGAAGCGGATGACCTCGGGGTCCTCGATGATCTCCCACATCACCTCGGCGTCGGCCGCGGTGAAGGGCCGCAGGACGGTCTTCTCGCCGGTCAGTACGGGTTTCACGGAGAAGTCGCTCATGAGACGACTGTGCCCCACTGGTCAGGTGGGGCACAGGTCCTTTTCGGCAGCTCAGGAGGTCAGGAGAACGGGTGGTCGGGGGTCTCGTCGTCTCTGCGGCCGCGGTTTCCGGGCCTGGAGGCGACCCAGGCCCGGACGGTGTCCGCGTACCAGAAGGGCTTGCCGCCCTCGACGTGGTCGGGCGGCGGCAGCAGCCCGTGTTTGCGGTAGGACCGCACGGTGTCCGGCTGCACCTTGATGTGCGCCGCGATCTCTTTGTACGACCAGAGCCTTCGGTCGGTCATGGGTAGCACCTCCCCGCGCGCACCGCGGGGGCGGCCGGGGGCGGCCGACGGGGGAACCGGGCGCTGCGCTGGCGATCACAGATCTGTGCCCGGTCAACGACGGAGCGTGAGGGGAGGGCAGGGCCTGTGGGACGGGTGTGACACAAGCCTCGCTCACCTGCGACACCCGTGACAGGGAAGGGGTGTTTGTGACACGAGCGCAGCAGACGCGCGGCCCGGCTCAGACGCGTGGTGCGTTGACAACGGCGAGTTGGCCCGGCCCCGCTGCGCCGGGCCCGGCCCCCGGTTCCCCCTGGCGGGTGCCGTCGGAGCCGGTGATCCCCCGAGGATCACCGGCCGGACGACCAGCGTGCATTCACCGGACCCTGCCGGTTCTCCAGCAACGACCGGGCCCGCACGACACATCAGCAGGCGACTGCTACGCCCCGCACGACCGAAGAAACGCCCGAGTCCGCTGAGCAATGGGCAACGGCTTGTCCGGCTCACACGGATACATGTCCTGCTCGACAATCGCGAACAGATCCACATCCAGCTTCTGTGCAGCCTCCAGCACAGGCCCCAGCGCCGGCACCCCCGTCGGCGGCTCGCACATCACACCCCGCGCCACCGCCGGTCCGAACGGCACCTGGTTGGCCCGGACGTCAGCAAGGATCTCCGGGTCCACCTGCTTCAGATGCAGATACCCGATCCGCTCCCCGTATGTCTCGATCAGCTTGACGCTGTCCCCACCGCAGTACGCGTAGTGCCCCGTGTCCAGGCACAGCGACACCAGACCGGAGTCCGTCCCGTCCAGGAACCGGACGACGTTCTCCTCGCTGTCGATGTGCGTGTCGGCGTGCGGATGGACGACGATCTGCAGCCCGTACCGCTCCTTCACCTCCCGCCCGAGCCGCTCGGTCAGCGAGGTCAGATTGCGCCACTGCTCGGCCGTCAGCGTGTCCGGCTCCAGCACCTCACCGGTCTTGTCGTCCCGCCAGAAGGACGGAATGACCACCAGATGGGACGCCCCCATGGCCTGCGCGAGCACCGCGTTGTCCGCGACATGCGCCCAGGTCTTCTCCCACACCGCCTCACCGTGGTGCAGGCCCGTGAACACGGTCCCCGCCGACACCTTCAGGCCGCGCCGGGAGGTCTCCTCGGTGAGAACGGCCGGATCGGTCGGCAGGTATCCGTACGGGCCCAGCTCGATCCACTCGTAGCCGGACTGCGCGACCTCGTCGAGGAAGCGCCGCCAGGGAACCTGCTGCGGGTCGTCGGGGAACCACACACCCCAGGAGTCGGGAGCCGACCCGATCCGGATGCGGGACAGTGAGGAAGAAGAGGGTGACAACGACGTCATACCGGTCAGCTTCGGTGCGACGGTAAGCGCTGTCAAGGTCTCGTCCGAATGTCTGGACAAAACATTGACAGGGCTACGCATGCGGGGCTAGAAACGCGGGGAGAGCCGTAACGAAGGGAAGTCGATGGCGTACGACCTGATCACCATGGGGCGGATCGGAGTGGACCTGTATCCGCTCCAGACCGGTGTCCCGCTGCCGCAGGTGACGAGCTTCGGCAAGTTCCTCGGCGGCTCGGCGACGAACGTCGCGGTGGCCGCGGCCCGCCTCGGACGCCGTACGGCGGTGATCACGCGCACCGGCGACGACCCCTTCGGCACCTATCTGCACGAGGCTCTGCAGGGCTTCGGCGTCGACGACCGCTGGGTCACGCCGGTGCAGGGTCTGCCCACTCCGGTCACCTTCTGCGAGATCTTCCCGCCGGACGACTTCCCGCTGTACTTCTACCGGCAGCCCAAGGCCCCGGACCTGGAGATAGACGCACACGAGCTCGATCTCGACGCCATCCGGGAGGCCCGTATCTTCTGGGTCACCGGCACCGGTCTGAGCGAGGAACCCAGCCGTACGGCGACGCTGGCGGCCCTCGCCCACCGCGGGAAGGCCGGTACGACGGTCTTCGACCTCGACTGGCGCCCCATGTTCTGGAACGACCCCGCCGCCGCCCGCCCCTTCTACAAGGAGGCCCTGCGCCACACCACCGTCGCGGTCGGCAACCTCGACGAGGTGGAGGTCGCCACCGGAGTGCGTGAACCGCAGGCCGCCGCCCAGGCACTGCTGGACGCGGGTGTCGAACTCGCCGTCGTCAAGCAGGGCCCCAAGGGCGTCCTCGCCGTCAACAGCATGGGCGAGTCCGCCGAGGTCCCGCCGCTCCCGGTGAACGTCCTCAACGGCCTCGGTGCCGGCGACGCCTTCGGCGGTTCCCTCTGCCACGGCCTGCTGGAGGGCCGGGACCTGGAGACGACCATGCGGCACGCCAACGCGGCCGGCGCGATCGTCGCCTCCCGCCTGGAGTGCTCCTCCGCCATGCCGACGCCGGACGAGATCGAGGCCGCCCTCAAGGCCGGAGCGGTGCTGTGAGCACGCGCCGGCGCCGCACGGACGCGGACGAGACGTATGACACGGGCTGCCAGGGCATGACCGTGGTTCCGAGGAGCGAGTCCGCTTCCGCGCCCCCGGCCGTGGACGTCGGCGAACTCGTCCGCATCCGTGCCCACCGCCCCGAGGCGATAGCGGAGGCCGCCGCCCGGCGCACCCGCAGGCCGCTGCTCGGCGACTCCGGCCGGCTGATGATCGTCGCAGCTGACCACCCGGCCCGTGGCGCGCTCGGTGTCGGTGACCGCAGGTTCGCCATGGCCAACCGCGCCGACCTGCTGGAGCGCCTCTGCCTCGCGCTCTCCCGGCCCGGTGTCGACGGCGTCCTCGCCACCGCCGACATCCTGGACGACCTGCTGCTCCTCGGTGCCCTCGACGGCAAGGTCGTCATGGGCTCGATGAACCGCGGCGGCCTCCAGGGCGCCAGCTTCGAACTCGACGACCGTTTCACCGGCCATCGCGCCGAGGACATCGAGCGGCTCGGCTTCGATGCCGGCAAGCTGCTCCTGCGCATCGACTACGGCGACCCGGGCTCCCTCACCACCCTGGAGTCCACCGCCCGCGCCATCGACGACATGGCCGCGCGCGGACTCCCCGTCTTCGTCGAGCCGTTCCTCAGCCGCCGCACGGACGACGGCCGGCTGAAGAACGACCTGTCCGCCGAGGCCGTCACCAAGTCCATCGCCATCGCCTCGGGCCTGGGCGGCACGTCGGCCTACACCTGGCTGAAGTTGCCGGTCACCGAGAACCCGGACGACATGGCCGAGGTCATGGAGACCTCCACGCTGCCTGCCGTCCTGCTCGGCGGCGAGGTCGGCGGCTCCGCAGAGGAACAAGCCGGCGCGTACGAGAAGTGGCGCGGCGCCCTCCAACTTCCCACCGTGCGCGGCCTGGTGGTCGGCCGTTCGCTGCTGTACCCGGCGGACGGCGATGTGGCCGCCGCCGTGGACACCGCCGTAGGACTGCTGTGAGGACCGCATGAGCAGCAAGGAGCTGTACGTCGCGCGGGGCACCACCGCGGACGCCAATTACGCGCTCGACATCGACCCCAAGCGGGCCGGCTGGGAGTACTGCAGCCTGCGGATCGTCGAGCTGGAGCCGGGTGGTACACACACCTTCACCACCGGCGACAGTGAGTGGATCGTGCTTCCGCTGCAGGGCGGATGTACCGTGCGCACAGCCGACGGCACAAGCGACGAAGAGTTCCAACTCCTGGGCAGGGAGAGCGTGTTCGCGTCGGTCTCCGACTTCGCGTACGCACCCCGTGACGCCCGGGTCCAGATCGCCTCCGGCGCGGGAGGCCGCTTCGCCCTGGCAGGAGCGAAGTGCGAGCGACAACTCCCCGCCCGCTACGGCCCCGCGCCGGAGGTCCCCGTCGAAGAGCGCGGCAGCGGCAACCGGCTGCGGCACGTCCGCAACTTCGCCTCCGCTGCCCGCGCCGAAGGCGCTGATGGACAGGGTTTCGACTGCGACAAGCTCATCGCCGTCGAGGTCATCACCCCCGGCGGCAACTGGTCCTCGTACCCGCCGCACAAGCACGACGAGCACCGGCCGGGTGTGGAGGCGGAGCTGGAGGAGATCTACTACTTCGAGATCGACGGGCCGAACGGTTTCGGCTATCAGCGCGTATCTCCCTCCCGTGAGGGCGGATCGGACGTCCTCGCGGAGGTCCGATCCGGCGATGCCGTCCTCGTCCCCGACGGATGGCACGGCCCGTCCATCGCCCAGCCCGACCACGACATGTACTACCTCAACGTCATGGCGGGACCGGGTCAGACCAGGGAGTGGCGGATCTGCTTCCATCCGGAACACACGGAGGGTTACCGATGACGTCCTCAACGACGAGGCTCACGGTCGCGCAGGCACTCGTCCGCTTCCTGTCGGCCCAGTACACCGAGCGCGACGGCGTCCGGCAGCGGCTGATCGGCGCCACCTGGGGCATCTTCGGCCACGGCAACGTGGCGGGGATCGGCCAGGCACTCGTCGAGTACGCCGACGACATGCCGTACCACCAGGGCCGCAACGAACAGGCCATGGTGCACGCGGCGGTCGGATACGCGCGTCAGTCGAACCGCCTGTCCACGCACGCGGTGACGACCTCCATCGGTCCGGGCGCCACCAACCTCGTCACGGGCGCCGCGCTCGCCACGGTCAACCACCTCCCGGTGCTGCTCCTGCCCGGTGACGTCTTCGCCACCCGCCCCGCCGACCCGGTGCTCCAGCAGCTCGAAGTCCCGTACGCCGGCGATGTCTCGGTCAACGACAGCCTGCGCCCGGTGTCGAGGTACTTCGACCGCATCACCCGGCCGGAAGCCCTGATCCCGTCGGCCCTGAACGCCATGCGCGTGCTGACCGACCCCGTCGAGACCGGCGCCGTGACCCTGGCGCTCCCGCAGGACGTCCAGGCGGAGGCCCACGACTGGCCGAACGAGTTCTTCGCCGAGCGCACCTGGGTCGTACGACGCCCGGGCGCAGACCCGGCCGAACTCGCCGAGGCGGTACGGGCGATCAGGTCCGCGCGCAGGCCGCTCGTCATCGCCGGCGGCGGCGTCCACCACAGCCGAGCCGAGGAGTCCCTCGCCGAGTTCGCCGGTACCACCGGCATACCGGTCGCCTCCACCCAGGCCGGCAAGGGCTCGCTGCGCCACGACCACCCGCAGGACGTCGGCGGGATCGGCCACACCGGCACGGCGACCGCCAACGAACTCGCCCGCACCGCCGACCTGGTGATCGGCGTGGGGACCAGGTACACCGACTTCACCACGGCCTCCGGCACCCTCTTCACCGTCGAGGGTGTGCGCTTCCTCAACCTCAACATCGCGCCCTTCGACGGCCACAAGCTCAGCGGCCTGCCCCTGATCGCGGACGCCCGCAGCGGCCTCCAGGAGCTGACCGCGGCCCTCGACCTGCATGCGTACGAGGTCGCGGACTCCTACGTCACCGAGTACACCGAGGACAAGGAGCGCTGGGAGCAGCGCGTCGACGCCTGCTACGAGGCCGACGAGCCGGACGTACGCCCGACGCAGCCGCAGGTCCTCGGCGCCCTGGACGCGCTGGTGGACGAGTCGGACGTGATCATCAACGCAGCCGGTTCCCTCCCCGGCGACCTGCACAAACTGTGGCGGGCGCGGTCGCGGGACCAGTACCACCTGGAGTACGGCTACTCCTGCATGGGCTACGAGATACCGGCCGCGATCGGTGTGAAGCTGGCCGCCCCGGACCGGCCCGTGTGGGCGCTGGTCGGCGACGGCACGTACCTGATGATGCCCACGGAGATCGTGACCGCCGTACAGGAGGGCGTCGCGATCAAGGTTCTCCTGATCCAGAACCACGGGTACGCGTCCATCGGCGGCCTGTCCGAGTCGGTGGGCGGCGAGCGGTTCGGCACCGCGTACCGCTTCCAGTCGGACGACGGTACGTACACGGGGGCGCCGCTGCCCGTGGATCTCGCCGCCAACGCCGCCAGCCTGGGCATGCGCGTGCTGCGCGCGAAGACCGTGGCGGACCTGCGGACGGCGCTCGCCGAGGCGCGCGCCGCCGACACACCCACATGTGTCTACGTCGAGACCGAAACGGCCGACACTGTGTCGGGCCCGCCCCCGGCGCAGGCCTGGTGGGATGTACCTGTGGCCGAGACCGCGACCCGACCGTCGGCGGTGAAGGCCCGCGAGCTGTACGAACGGCACGTCTCGACCCGACGCCGCCATCTGTGAAGGAGCAACTGGGCATGACGAAGATCGTCAACCACTGGATCGGCGGCAAGACCGTCGAAGGCGCGTCGGGCACGTACGGGCCGGTCACCGACCCTGCGACCGGCGCGGTCACCACGAAGGTCGCGTTCGCTTCGGTCGACGAGGTCGACGCGGCGGTGGCGGCGGCCAAGGACGCGTTCGCGACCTGGGGCACCTCCTCGCTCGCCAAGCGGACCTCGATCCTGTTCAGGTTCCGGGCGCTGCTGGAGGCGAACCGCGACGCCATCGCCGAGCTGATCACCGCCGAGCACGGCAAGGTCCACTCCGACGCGCTCGGCGAGGTGGCCCGCGGTCTGGAGATCGTCGACCTGGCGTGCGGGATCACCGTGCAGTTGAAGGGCGAGCTGTCGACCGAGGTGGCCAGCCGCGTGGACGTCTCGTCCATCCGTCAGCCGCTCGGCGTCGTCGCCGGCATCACGCCGTTCAACTTCCCCGCGATGGTCCCGATGTGGATGTTCCCGATCGCCATCGCGACCGGCAACACCTTCGTGCTCAAGCCGTCCGAGAAGGACCCCTCGGCCTCCGTCAAGATCGCCGAGCTGCTGGCCGAGGCCGGTCTGCCGGACGGCGTCTTCAACGTCGTCCACGGCGACAAGGTGGCCGTCGACCGCCTCCTGGAGCACCCGGACGTCAAGGCGGTGTCGTTCGTCGGCTCCACCCCGATCGCCCGCTACATCCACACCACCGCCGCCGCGAACCACAAGCGCGTGCAGGCGCTGGGCGGCGCCAAGAACCACATGCTGGTCCTGCCGGACGCCGACCTGGACGCGGCCGCCGACGCCGCCGTCTCGGCCGCCTACGGCTCCGCGGGCGAGCGCTGCATGGCCATCTCCGCGGTCGTCGCGGTCGGCTCCATCGGCGACGAGCTGGTGGAGAAGATCCGCGAGCGCGCCGAGAAGATCAAGATCGGCCCCGGCAACGACCCGACCTCCGAGATGGGCCCGCTGATCACGAAGGTGCACCGCGACAAGGTGGCGTCGTATGTCTCGGGCGCGGCGGCCGAGGGCGCCGAGGTCGTGCTCGACGGCACCGGCTACACCGTCGAGGGCTTCGAGGGCGGCCACTGGATCGGCATCTCGCTGCTCGACAAGGTGCCCACCACCGCGAAGGCCTACCAGGACGAGATCTTCGGCCCGGTCCTGTGCGTCCTGCGCGTGGACACCTACGAGGAGGGCGTGGCCCTCATCAACGCCTCGCCGTTCGGCAACGGCACCGCGATCTTCACCCGGGACGGCGGCGCCGCCCGCCGCTTCCAGCTGGAGATCGAGGCCGGCATGGTCGGCGTGAACGTCCCGATCCCGGTCCCCGTCGGCTACCACAGCTTCGGCGGCTGGAAGGACTCCCTCTTCGGAGACCACCACATCTACGGCAACGACGGCACGCACTTCTACACCCGCGGCAAGGTCGTCACCACCCGCTGGCCCGACCCCGCCGACGCCCCCTCCGGCGTCGACCTGGGCTTCCCGCGCAACCACTGACGAAGGCGTCAGGGGCCGTCCGCCATGCGGACGGCCCCATCTTTTTGCGGGCGCGCGCTGCGATTCCCGTAGCGGGACAAGCGCCCACACCGACCGACCCGTTGTGTCGTAATCAACATCCGTAAGGTCATCTGGCTACGGATTCCGTAGGTGACCAGGCATTGACGCGACGGTTTCCGTCGAGGTTCCATGCAGCCACCCAGCCGCCGGAGGCATCCGCACGAGTCGATCGGAATCCGCCGTATGACCGACATGCTCCGCCCTGCCGAGACCGCCGTCCCACAGACGGCGGGCAGCAGCCCCAAGGCCCTCAAACGCTCCATCGGGGTGGTCGGCGGCACTCTCCTCACCCTCTCCTGCGTGACCCCGGCCTCCACGCTCTTCGTGGTCGTCCCGGACCTGTTCGGCTCGCTCGGCACCGCCACCGCCCTGACGATCGCCATCGGCTCCCTGCTCTGTATCGCCGTGGCGTTCTGCTACTCGGAGCTGGGCACCCTGATCCCCAGCGCGGGCGGCGAGTACGCGATGGTCTCGACGATGGCCGGACGGCCCGTGGGCTGGCTCGTCTTCGTCCTCTCCCTCCTGGTCGTCATGATCGTCCCGCCGGTGATCGCGATGGGCACGGCGGACTACCTGGCACCGGTCGTCCATCTGGACCCGGCGGTCGCGGGCGCGGGAGTCATGCTCCTGGCGACACTCGCCGGTCTGCTGGACCTGCGGGCCAATGCCTGGATCACCGGCATCTTCCTGGTCCTGGAGGTCATCGCGGCGGCCGTGGTGGCGGTCCTGGGCTTCGCGCACAGCCGGCGGGGCGCCGGGAGCCTGGTCTCCATGCAGGTGGCGGGCTCCGGCCACCACACGGACACGGTGACGGCGATGATGGTGGTGTCAGGGCTGGCGATCGCCCTGTTCGTCACCCAGGGCTTCTCGACCGCCGTCTACCTCTCCGAGGAACTGGAGCACCCGCGCCGCAACGTCGCCCGCACGGTCCTGGCCACCCTCGCCATCTCGACGGTGATCATCCTGGTCCCGGTGGTGGCGATCACCATGGGCGCCTCGGACCTCTCCACGCTGACCGGCGGCGACATCAGCTCCATGGTCACCGCCTGGTCCAACTCCGCGGTCGGCACCTTCGTCAGCCTCTGCGTGGCCCTCGCGATCATCAACGCGGGCATCGTCATGGTCATCCAGAACTCCCGTGTCCTGTTCGCCTCGGCCCGCGACAAGGCCTGGCCGGAGCCGGTCAACAACGTCTTCGCCAAGCTCGGCCGCTTCGGCTCCCCCTGGGTCGCCACCCTCGCCGTCGGAGTCCCCGGCGCCCTGCTCTGCTTCGTGAACCTGGACACCCTGTACGGCGTCACGGGCGTCTCGGTGACGGGCATGTACCTCCTGGTGGCGGTAGCGGCCCTCCTCTCCCGCCGCGGCTCCCACAAACACACCCCCGCCTGGCGCATGCCCCTGTGGCCCGCCATGCCGATCCTCCTGATCGCGGTCCTGGCGTACGTCCTCAGCCAGCAGGAGACGAGCTATCTGCTGTGGACGGGCGGCATCACCGCGGTAGCCACCCTGTACTGGGTCTTCTACCTGCGCCCGCGGAGGGACACACGGTGGCTGGTCTCACTCCCGGAGGACCAGCGCCCTTGAGGGGCGCGGGGCTGTATCGATATGCGGCTCCGCCGCGTGGGCGCGACAAGCCACGACGAAGGCGCAGTCGGTAGATCAGGGAACCGACCGAGTCCGCAGCCGTACACCAACTGCGGTACACAGCCGGCCCCAGGTTCACTCCACGGTCTGCCCCAACTGTCAGAGACGCCCCGTACCGTTGAGACATGGATCTTCGACTGCCCCGCCCGCGAGGGCTGCTTCGGGGGCCCCGGAGGCTGCTTGCCGCCGGGGCCGCCGTCGTCGTACTCGCAGGCGCGGGAACGTGGACGGCCGTCGCCTCGGACGACAAGCCCCCGGTGCACCGGACCGACCGCATCATGGCGATGGACGGGGTACGGATCGACACCTCGTACTTCACCCCCGGCTCCACCGGCGGCCGCCACCCCGCCGTCCTGCTCGCCCACGGCTTCGGCGGCAGCAAGCAGGACGTCCGGCAGCAGGCGGAGGACCTGGCCTCAGACGGTTACGTGGTGCTCACCTGGTCGGCCCGCGGCTTCGGGAAGTCCACCGGCAAGATCGGGCTGAACGACCCGAAGGGCGAGGTCGCCGACGTCTCCAAGCTGATCGACTGGCTGGCGAAGCAGCCACAGGTCCAGCTCGACAGGCCCGGCGACCCGCGCGTGGGCGTCGCGGGCGCCTCGTACGGCGGCGCGATCTCCCTGCTGGCAGCGGGGTACGACCACCGGGTGGACGCCATCGCCCCGGCGATCACCTACTGGAACCTGGCGGACGCCCTGTTCCCGAACGACGTCTTCAAGAAGCTGTGGGCGGGCATCTTCATCAACTCCGGCGGCGGCTGCGGCAGGTTCCAGCCCGAGCTGTGCGGGATGTACGAGCGGGTCGCGGAGTCGGGCAAGCCGGACGCGCAGGCGCGTGAGCTGCTGGCCGCCCGCTCCCCGTCCGCCGTTGCCGACCGCATCAAGGTGCCGACGTTCCTGGTGCAGGGCCAGACGGACTCCCTCTTCCCGCTCGGCCAGGCGGACGCGGCGGCGAAGGCCATCCGTGCCAACGGCGCCCCGGTCGACGTCGACTGGATCGCCGGCGGGCACGACGGCGGCGACATGGAGACCAGCCGCGTCCAGACACGCGTGCGTGCCTGGTTCGACCAGTACCTCAAGGACGACAAGGGCACGGACACGGGCCCGGCCTTCCGCATCACCCGCACCGGAGGCGTCGACTCCACGGACGGCGCGGCCGTGCTGCGGGGAGCGACCGACGACACGTACCCGGGCCTGGAGAGCGGACAGCGCTCCGTGCGGCTGAGGGGCTCGCAGCAGAGCTTCGCCAACCCTGCGGGCGCCAGCCCGCCCGCCGTCTCCGCCCTGCCCGGCCTCGGCGGCGCCGGCGGCCTCGCCCAGCTGTCCTCGCTGGGCGTCGGGGTGTCGCTGGACTTCCCCGGCCAGTACGCGCAATTCGAGTCGGCGCCGGTGAGCAGTGGCCTGCGCATCACCGGATCGCCCACGGTCACCGTCCACGTCAGGTCGACGAGCGACGACGCCGTGCTTTTCGGGAAGGTGTACGACATCGGTCCCGGCGGCGGCGCACCCGTGCTGCCCTCGCAGCTGGTGGCGCCCGTCCGTGTCGAGGGCGCGAAGTCCGGCAAGGACGTGACGATCACGCTCCCGGCCGTCGACCACGAGGTCGAGCAGGGCCACCGGCTGCGCCTGGTCCTCGCCTCCACCGACCTGGGCTACGCCTCCCCGGCCGCCCCGGCGACGTACAGCGTCTCCCTCAAGGGCGACCTGAAGGTGCCGACGGCACCCGGCGTGACGACCGCGGCGGCCCCGCTGCCGTCCTGGGTGTGGTGGCTCCCGCTGACCGGCGCGGTACTCGCCCTGGCCCTGCTGCTGACGGGCCGCCGCCGCACGATCGCGCCGGCCCCGGCCCCCGAACTGGCGGAGGTCCCGCTCCAGATCACGGACCTGAGCAAGCGGTACGCCAAGTCGGCGGACCGTTATGCGGTACGGGACCTGTCCTTCCGCGTGGAGAAGGGCCAGGTGCTCGGCCTCCTCGGTCCCAATGGCGCGGGCAAGACCACGACCCTGCGCATGCTGATGGGCCTGATCAGGCCGGACGGCGGCGAGATCCGTGTCTTCGGCCAGGCGATCCGCCCCGGCGCCCCGGTCCTGTCCCGGGTCGGCGCGTTCGTGGAGGGCGCGGGCTTCCTCCCGCACCTGTCCGGCCGCGAGAACCTGGAGCTGTACTGGCAGGCGACGGGCCGCCCACCCGAGGACGCCCACCTGGACGAGGCCCTGGAGATCGCGGGCCTCGGCGACGCACTGGCGCGAGCGGTCCGCACCTACTCCCAGGGCATGCGCCAGCGCCTCGCCATCGCCCAGGCCATGCTCGGCCTCCCGGACCTGCTCATCCTCGACGAACCGACCAACGGCCTCGACCCGCCCCAGATCCGCGAGATGCGCGAGGTGCTGATCCGCTACGCGGCGGCCGGCCGCACAGTGATCGTCTCCAGCCACCTCCTGGCAGAGGTCGAACAGTCCTGCACCCACCTGGTCGTCATGGACCGCGGCCGCCTGGTCCAGGCAGGCCCGGTGTCCGACATCATCGGCTCCGGCGACACCCTCCTGGTGGGCCTGGCCGCCGACATCTCCGACCCGCTGATCGAGAAGGTGGCGGCACTGACGGGGGTGGAGTCGGCGGTACGGACGGAGGGTGGCCTCCTGGTCCGGCTGGCTCCCGGCAACGGGTCCGGCCCGACCGGGGGCGGCGAAGTCACCGCTGGCGCGGTAGCTCCCCTGAGGGGCGCGGGGCTGCATGCATCAGCGGCTCCGCCGCGGGGCGCGACCAGCCACGACGGCGCCGCAGACGGACAACAGCAAACCGCGGCACTCACCGATGAACCGCCCGCAGCCGCCCGCACGGGCACCGGCACCGCCGCCAACCTCCTCGTAGAGCTGGTGCGCCTGGAAGTCCCGGTGGCTTCACTCGGCCCCCACCGCCGCCTGGAGGACGCCTTCCTCACCCTGATCGGAGGTTCCGCATGAGCACGCTGGCCGAGCACACCGAGCCCCTCCACGCCGCCTCCGGCTACCGGGCCGCCCGCACCCTGCCCCTACGGGTCGAGCTGGCCCGGCAGCTGAAGCGCCGCCGGACGCTGATCATGGCGGGGATCCTCGCCGCGCTGCCGTTCGTGCTGCTCATCGCGTTCGCGATCGGCGGCGACCCGAGCGGCCGCGACGGCCGGGTGACCCTGATGGACACGGCCACCGCGTCGGGAGCCAACTTCGCCGCCGTCAACCTCTTCGTCTCCGCGGGCTTCCTGCTCGTCATCCCGGTCGCCCTGTTCTGCGGGGACACGGTGGCGTCCGAAGCGAGCTGGTCCTCCCTGCGCTATCTGCTGGCCGCACCGGTCCCACGCGCCCGCCTCCTGTGGTCCAAGCTCGTCGTCGGACTCGGCCTCAGCCTGGCCGCGATGATCCTGCTCCCGGTGGTGGCACTGGCCGTGGGCACGGCCGCCTACGGCTGGGGCCCGCTGCAGATCCCCACCGGCGGTGCGCTGGACTCGGGCACGGCGGCCCAGCGCCTGCTGGTGGTCGTGGCGTTCATCTTCGTGTCCCAACTGGTCACCGCAGGGCTGGCGTTCTGGCTGTCGACGAAGACCGACGCACCCCTCGGGGCGGTCGGCGGTGCCGTCGGACTCACCATCGTCGGCAATGTCCTGGACGCCGTGACGGCCCTCGGTCACTGGCGTGACTTCCTGCCCGCGCACTGGCAGTTCGCCTGGGCGGACGCCGTCCAGCCGCACCCCGAGTGGTCCGGCATGATCCAGGGCACGGCGATTTCCATAACGTACGCGCTCGTGCTGTTCGCCCTGGCCTTCCGCGGTTTCGCCCGCAAGGACGTGGTGTCCTAGGTCAACGGAGGATCACCCACCGGTCTCGACCGGCCATGATCGTGGCCGTCTTGAGATTCATCCGCAACACCCCGTGCCGCACATTCCGACCCCCCGCGCCGTCACAGTCACAGACGTCGGCGTCAACACAGCAAGGGGGCACGGAAGATGGAGCGGTACCGAACACCACGCCCGGGCACGCCACACCGCCGCACCCGACGGCTGCGCGCAGCCCTTCTCGCCCTCACGGCGACGAGCGGCCTGCTGCTCACGGCCTGCAGTGCGGGCGGCGGCTCCGACGGCAGCAACAAGGCCTCGGACGGCTCGCACGGGGGCTTTCCGGCCCCTGCCGCCCCGACGGCCGGCGGGCAGCAGGGCGAGGACAGGTTCGCCGGCCCGTCCCCGACCCCGGACGACCACCTCTCCACCTTCGCCCTGGACGTCGACACGGCCTCCTACGGCTACACCCGCCGCACCCTCGCCGCAGGCCTGCGCCCCGACCCCTCGACCATCCGCCCCGAGGAGTTCGTCAACAGCTTCCGCCAGGACTACGAGCGCCCCGACGGCAACGGCTTCACGGTCACCGTCGACGGCGCCCGCACCGACGAGAAGAACTGGTCCCTGGTCCGCGTGGGCCTCGCCACCCGCCCTGCCGCCGACAGCGGCGAACGCCCGCCCGCGGCCCTCACCTTCGTCATCGACATCTCCGGCTCCATGTCCGAGCCCGGCCGCCTCGACCTCGCGCAGAAGTCCCTCGACACGATGACGGACCGGCTGCGCGACGACGACTCGGTCGCCGTCGTCACCTTCAGCGAGAAGGCCGAGCAGGTCCTGCCGATGACCCGCCTCGGCGGCCACCGGGGCGAGATCCACCACGCGATCGACGGCCTGGAGCCGACCTACTCCACCAACCTCGGCGCGGGCGTCGAGACCGGCTACGCGACCGCCGTCGAGGGCCGCCGCAAGAACGCCACCAACCGCGTCGTCCTCATCTCCGACGGCCTCGCCAACGACGGCGACACCGACCCCGACTCGATCCTGAACCGCATCTCCTCGGCCCGCCGCGAGTACGGCATCACCCTCTTCGGCGTCGGCGTGGGCAGCGACTACGGCGACGCCCTCATGGAACGCCTCGCGGACAAGGGCGACGGCCACACCGTGTACGTCTCGGGTCAGGACGAGGCCCGCAAGGTCTTCTGCGACCAGCTCCCGCAGAACATCGACCTGACCGCCCGCGACGCCAAGGCCCAGGTCGCCTTCGACCCCGCCACGGTCGCCGAGTTCCGTCTCGTCGGCTACGACGACCGCCGGGTGGCCGACGACGACTTCCGCAACGACCGCGTCGACGGCGGCGAGGTCGGTCCCGGCCACACCGTCACCGCCCTCTACGCAGTCCGCACCAGGCCCGGCGCCGACGGGCACCTCGCCACGGCGACCGTCCGCTGGCTCGACCCCGACACCCGCGACCCGCACGAGAAATCCGGCGAACTGGAGACCGGCGCCCTGACCGGCTCCCTCCGGGAGGCGAGCCCGCGCTTCCAGGTCACCGCGGTAGCCGCCTACTTCGCCGACGCCCTCCGCCAGGGCGACGAACGCCGGCGCTCCCTCCCCGGCGACCCCGGCCTCAGCGAACTCCACGACCGCGCCGAGCAGTTGGCGAAGGAGACCGAGGACAAGGACGTACAGCAGCTGGCCGACGCGATAGACCAGGCCGACCGCAGCCAGGGCTAGAACGTCAGTCCACTCACCGCCGCCCCATTGACCTTTCCTTACTTGTGAGTAAGTTGACCTCCCAGTCAGAGCCGACCGGGAGCCGTCATGGGCGTACGCAAGGACCTGAAAAGGGCAAAACAGCGCGCCGACCTTGCTTCTCGCGCCAAGGTCGAGGTCGTCAAGGACGAGGACGGGGTCGTGCGCGAGGCCCGCACCCCCGCCCTCGCCCCGCGCCCGGCCACCGGCAGTACCGCCGACCTCCCCTTCGCCAACGCGGCCGAGGCCCCCGACACCGTGGTCCTGCGGCGCAAGCACCACAACGGGTCCTGGCAGCCGGTGACCGCGGCCGCCTTCGCCCGCGAAGTCACCGCCGTGGCCAAGGGGTTGATCGCCGCGGGCCTCGAACCGGGCGGCCGGGTCGCCGTCATGTCCCGTACCCGCTACGAGTGGACGGTCCTGGACTTCGCGATCTGGGCGGCGGGCGGCCAGACCGTCCCGATCTACGCCACGTCCTCGGCCGAACAGGTGGAGTGGATCGTCCGCGACTCGGACGCCCGCTTCGTCGTCGCCGAGACCGCCGAGAACGCCGCCACGGTGACGACGGGCACGGCTCGCCACGAACGGCACCCGCGCATATGGCAGTTGGACGACGAAGCACTCACCGACCTCACCACTCTCGGCCGCCACCTCCCCGACGAGGAGGTCGGCAAACGCCGTGCCGCCCTCACCCCGGAGACGACCGCGACGATCTGCTACACCTCCGGCACCACCGGCAAACCGAAGGGCTGTGTCCTCACCCACGCCAATCTGCACGCCGAGGCCGCCAACACGGTCGAGCTGCTCCACCCGATCTTCAAGGAGGTCACCCGCCAGGTCGCCTCCACTCTCCTCTTCCTCCCGCTCGCCCACATCCTCGGCCGCACCCTCCAGATCGCCTGTCTGACGGCCCGCATCGAGATCGGCCACTGCCCCAGCATCAAGCCCGACGAACTGCGCCCCGCCCTCAAGGAGTTCCGCCCGACCTTCCTGGTCGGTGTCCCCTACCTCTTCGAGAAGATCCACGACACGGGCCGTGCGACCGCCGAGAAGATCGGCCGCGGCGCCTCCTTCGACCGCGCGGACCGCATCGGCGTCCGCTTCGGCCAGGCGTATCTGAACAAGTTCCTGGGGACGGGCAAGGGCCCGAGCCTCGCCCTCTACGCCGCCTGGGCCCTGTACGACCTGCTGGTCTACCGCCGTGTCCGCAAGGAACTCGGCGGCCGTATGCGCTACGCCATCAGCGGCGGCTCCCCGCTCGACCGCAACCTCAATCTGTTCTTCTACGCCGCCGGAATCATCGTCTACGAGGGCTACGGCCTGACGGAGACGAGCGCGGCCGCCACCATCGTCCCGCCCCTGGGGCCCCGCCCGGGCACGGTCGGCGTCCCGGTCCCCGGCACCGCGGTGCGCATCGCCGACGACGGGGAGGTGCTCATCAAGGGCGGCGTCGTCTTCGGCGCGTACTGGAACAACCCGGCCGCCACCGACGCCGTACTGCACGACGAGTGGTTCGCGACCGGCGATCTCGGCTCCCTCGACGAGGACGGCTACCTCACCATCACCGGCCGCAAGAAGGACATCCTCGTCACCTCCGGCGGCAAGAACGTCTCCCCGGCCGTCCTGGAGGACCGGCTGCGCAGCCGCCCGCCGATCGGCCAGTGCATCGTCGTCGGCGACAACCGTCCCTTCGTAGCCGCCCTGATCACCCTCGACCCCGACTCCGTCGCCCACTGGCTGACGGTCCGCAAGCTGCCGGCGGACACGCCGTTGTCGCAGGTCGTCCGGGATCCGCGGATGCGCGCCGACGTCCAGAAGGCCGTGGACTACGCCAACGAGGCCGTCTCCCGCGCCGAGTCGGTCCGTGCCTTCGCCCTGGTCGAGGGTGAGTTCACGGAGGACAACGGATTGCTCACCCCGTCGTTGAAGATCAAGCGGCACGCCGTGACGGCGGCGTACGCGGAGCAGATCGAGGCGCTGTACGGCGGCTGACGGCCCGACCGGGTCACTCATGAGGGTGATCCATGTCAGGCCGCCCGACTCAAGTGGTGCAATTAAGTGATATATGACTATGTGTCATTAATGTGCGGAATTGCGGCAAAGGAGGATGAATGACCCCTCATCGCCGCCGGTCCGCCCACAGGCGGCTGGCGATCATCACCGCAGGAGCGATCGTGTCGGCCGCTCTCGCCTGGGGCCCGGCCTCCCCGGCCGATGCCGCACGGCACCCCGCCTCCCAGCACGCCGTGATGCCCGGCGCACTGGAGCCCACCCCCGCGCCCGCGAACGACGCGCGCGCCTACTCCGAGGCGGACGTGCGACGCGCCGCGTTCGGCGCCTTCCTCGACTCCGAGCCCGAAGGGCTGGTCCGTTTGAGAGAGTTCAGCGGCTGGCTGGGCGGCACCGAACTGCGCGTGGGGCACACCTATCTGCCGGGGGACGTGTGGGAGAACATCGAGGGCGGCTACGGCTTCCTCGACAGCTGGGCCAAGTGGCGACTGGCCAAGCCCGACCGGCTGCTCGTGCTCAACGTCCCGCTGATGGAGCACAACGAGGCGCAGGTCTCCGACATCGCTGTCGCACGGCTGCTGCGGCGCGCCGCGGCCGGCGAGTTCGACGAGCACTTCCGGCTGCTGGCGAAGCGCCTGGTCGACCTGGGTGCGACGGACACGGTCCTGGTGCTCGGCTGGGAGATGAACGGCGTCACGTACACCCACCGCTGCGGCCCCGACCCGGAGGACTGGATCCGCTACTGGCGGCGCATCGTCACCGTCATGCGATCGATCCCCGGCCAGAAGTTCAGGTTCGACTTCGCCCCGAACCGGGGTGCGGATTCGATTCCGTGGCCCAAGTGCTATCCCGGCGACGACTTCGTCGACATCGTCGGCATGGACTCGTACGACCAGCCGCGTGGCATGTCGTTCGACGAGGAGGTGTCGGAGCCCTACGGCCTGCAGTTCCACGTGGACTTCGCGCGGCAGCACCACAAGCCGATCTCGTATCCGGAGTGGGGCCTGTACCGCAACGGCGACAACGTCACGTACATGCTGCGCATGCTCGCCTGGATGGACGAGCACAAGCCGCTGTACAACACGATCACCGACTACTGCCCGCACGGCGTGTGGCTCTGCACCGAAAATCCCCGGGCCGCCGCCACCTACCGTGCGGTGCTGGCCAGCTCCGTCCTGCCGGAGCCGACGCCGTTGCCCGTCGTGCCCGTCCCGCCCGCGCCCGTGGTCCCCGTGCCACCGGAGCCGACACCGGTGCCGTTGCCGACGCCGGTGTCCACGCCCCCGGCACCGGCCGTTCCCGAGCCCCCGGCGCCGACCCCGCCGGTGCCCGCCGTGCCCGCGCCGCCCCTCACCCCGCAGGTCCCGCCCGCCCCCTCGCCCTGAGGCGGTGCTACCAGTGGTCCTTGGAGTCGGGGACCATGCGCCGGACCGACTTGGCCCCGTACCGGGCGGCGGCCGCGCAGAGGGTGGCCGCCAGCAGCGGCGCCGTGCGCCGCCCAGCCAGCAGGAAACGCTGGTTGTAGACCGTCTCGGGGCACCAGCGGTACTTGTGCGGCTCGTCGCCGCGCATCAGGCTCAGCACCCGGCCCTCCTCGGCGGGCGCGACATGCTCGGTGGACGCGTGCAGCAGCATCGTCGCCACGTCCACCTTGCGCTCCCGCAGCCCCGGGTGGAAGCCGTACATGTAGTCGCCCAGCAGCCGCCCCGACAGCAGATGCAGATTGACGGCCACCACCGCGCCCTCCAGGAGGAACTCCGTCACCGCGGCCTGCCCGGAGCGGGCCATCGGGACCACCGACCGCACCAGGTGCTCCAGGAACTGCGGCCGGGTGTGCTCCGGTGTCATCTTCTTGCCCTGCCACTGCAGTCGGTGCAGTTCCAGCAGCCGCCGCAGCGCGGTCTCCGTCTCGTCGTGGCCGACGACCCGCCACTCGACGCCCAGCCGACCGAGCTTGTTCACCTTGTTGCGCACCCGCTGCGCGCGCGTCGGCGGCAGCCGCTTGACCAGCTCGGTCATCGGTACGGCGGGCAGTTCCAGGCACGTCGAGTCGCGCAGCCTGCGGCGCGGACCGCGCCAGCGGCCATAGACCTGCTCCACCGCGCTGCCGGGCCGGACCTCCCGGAAGTCGATCAGCGCGGTGCGGGCCGCCTCGGCCAGGGCGTCGGCCAGCGCACGGCTGCCATGCTCGGCCTCCTTCTCGTCGAGCAGTACGTCGCAGAAGTCGGAGATGGCGCCGCCGATGGGCACCAGCTTCGGCAGTGGATGCCGTACCCGCATCAGCGGGGCGGCGGCCACCAGTTCACCGCCCCGGCGCACCAGGAACAGCCGCAGCCCGTCGGGTGTGCCGTACGAGAGCCACCAGGAGTGCAGCCAGGCGTGGCTCTGGAACGGTGTCGCCGACGGGCAGGCATCGTGCAGCCGTCCCCATTCCCCGGCCAGCGCGGCGAACGTGCGCTCGTCGGTGCACAGTTCCACCGAGAGCGTATGGCCGGACGCGGTCATCCGAGGGTCCCGCGGGCGTCCGCGGCATGGGTCGGGGCGGGCACCGTCGGCTGGCCGGGGCTGTCGTCCTCCGCCTTGCGCCGCGGCCGGGCCAGCAGGGCGAGTCCGCCCAGCAGACCGCCGGCGCAGGCACCCACCAGCGAGGTCAGCTTCCAGGACGCGGACGACGGCTCGGCGGGCCGCATCGCGCGGGCGAGGGGCTCCAGCCGGATGCCGGTGCCGGCCTTGGTGTGGCCCGCCTGCGTGACCAGCGCGCCGGAGACGGCGTTCGCGATGTCCGCGGCCTGGGCGGGGTTCGACGAGGTCGCCGAGACCGAGACCATCGGCGCGTCCGGCGAGGTCGCGACCTGCACACTCCTGCGCAGCGTCGCGGCCGGAACACCCGCCTCGACCTGTGCGTCCCCGAGCACCGCGAGCTGCGGGGCCACCCGGCCGTAGGCCTGCGCGAAGCCGAGCGCGTCGGCGCAGTCGACGTCGGACCGGCCGGCCGCGACGGCCACGACCGAGCTGGTCGCGGTGTACTGCGGCGGCTTCACCAGTCCGTACGTGCCGCCTGCCACGGCACCGAGCAGTGCGCCGGCCGGCAGCAGCCACCACGCGGGCAGCCGCTGCACACGGGCGTGCTCACGGCGCGGCAGGCGGGCACGCTGAACGGGGTTGTCGGTCATGGAGCACTCACTTCCAGGGTCGAGCCGGCCAGGGCGGCCGTGTAGACATCCATCAACTGCCGGGCGCTGCACGCGATGTCGTAGCGGTGCACGGCGTCCGGGACGCATCGCTCGCCCGGCCCCGCCGCCCGCAGCCGCAGCAGCTCCCGTACGTACGCCCCGGTGCCGCCGGTGACGCGCCGGGCGCCGGGTGCCGCGTCCGGCGGCAGGTCCTCGACGGCGGGGCAGCTGGCGTACAGCACGGGCAGCCCGGCCGCCAGCGCCTCCACCACGGCCAGCCCGAAGGCCTCCTGAGTCGACGGCGAGACGAGCACGTCCATCGCCGACAGCAGATCGACCAGGCCGGGCGCGTCGTCGCGGGGGCTGGGCAGATACGGCCGCTCGCCCGTCAGCACCACCCGGTCCGCGACCCCCAGCGCCCGCGCGGTGCGCCGCAGCACCGTCTCCTCGGGGCCGCCGCCCACCAGCAGCAGCCGTGCGTCACCGGGCAGCCGGGACAGCGCGCGCAGCAGCAGGTCGAAGCGTTTGCCCGGGGCGAGGCGGCCCACCCCGCCGACGACATAGGCGTCCTCGGGCAGCCCGAAGTGCATCCGGGCCTCCTTGCGGGCCACCTCGTCGAAGCGGAACCGGGGCGCGTCGATGCCGTTCGGGATGACGCGGATGCGTGCCCCGGGCACGCCCCAGTGGCGCAGCCGCTCGGCCACCGTCGGGGAGACGGCGACCGTGGCGCGGCCCAGGCGCTCGCCGGTCAGATACAGCCCGCGGACGCCCGCGGTCAGCGGCCGGCCCTCCAGCGCGGTGTCGCCGATCGAGTGCTCGGTGGCCACCACCGCCCGGACTCCCGCGAGCCGCGCGGCGATCCGGCCGTAGAGACAGGCCCGGTACAGATGGGTGTGGACGAGGTCGTAGCCGCCGCCGCGGATCAGCCGGGTCAGCCGGGGCAGCGCGCCGAGGTCGCGGTTGCCGCCCATGCCGAGGTGGATGACGCGGACGCCGTCGGCGGCCAGGCCCTCGGCGACCGGGCCCGGGTTGGTCAGGGTCACCACGTCGCACTGCACGGGAAGGTGCCGCAGCAACAGCCGCAACTGCTGCTCCGCTCCGCCGACGCCGAGGCCGGTGATGACATGCAGGGCCCTCACACGGCCTCCACGGAGCGGCCGAAGAACCGGGCCAGGCGCCGCTTCAGCTCCAGCCGTACGACGGTGTCGATCTCCCCGACATGGATGCGGGGCAGCGCGAAGTCGCCGCAGCCGTCCGGGCCGGGGGTGATCGCGCAGGCGTAGCGGTAACCGGCCAGGCGCACGGCGGCGGCGACGCGCTCGTCGAGATACCCGTACGGGTAGCAGAAGCCCTCCACCTCGGCGCCGATGATCCCGGCGAGCAGATGGCGGCTGTCGCCGACCTCGGAGTGCAGCACCTCGTCCGTGGCCTTGGTCAGGTCCAGGTGGGTCAGACCGTGCGAGGCGACCTCCATGCCCGCGGCGACCGCACGGTGGATGCCGTCCACGTCGAGCAGCGGCTTGCGGGGGCCGAGCGGCTCCCAGGCGTTCTCGCCGCCGATCCGCCCGGGCAGCACGAACACGGTCGCCGTGAAACCCCAGCGGCGCAGCACGGGCAGCGCGTCGCCGGTGAAGTCGGCGTATCCGTCGTCGAAGGTGAGCCCCACCAGGCCGCGCTCGGTGCCGCGGGCGCGCGCCGCGAGCAGTTCGCGCATGCTCACCCCGCGCAGGCCGCGGCTCGACATCCAGGCGAACTGGCGGTCGAGACGGGCCGGGGTGACGGTGACGTTGTACGGGTCGTCCGGGCAGTCCGAGACGGAGTGGTACATGGCCACCCAGACGGCGGGACCCCGCTTGGACCGTCTTCTCGCGGACGATCTGGGATCCGGTTCGGCCTTGCGCGGTGCAGCGGAGACGTCAGCGACCATGACCCAGCTTTCGTGTGACGGAATGACGGAGTGACTGCGCGAGGGGAAGCAGAAGTGACCGGGCGTCCGCCGCGTCGAGGACCCAGGCCAGCAGCAGGAAGACGACGGTCACGCAGATGCAGCAGGCGGCGACGGCCGCCGCGGGTGAGGTGAACACCCCGGCGACCAGCAGCCCGGCCCCGGTGGCGCACGCGGCCGCGCACACCGGCCGGACGAGTTCGGCGACGACCCGGCGCACCCGCACCGGCACATTGCGCGGACCCAGGCCGTGCAGCATGAGCAGCGCGGTGAGGGTGATGCCGGTCGCGTTGGCCGCGGCGATGCCGCAGGCGCCCCAGGGCCGTACGGCCCAGGCGCCGATGACGACGGTGGCGAGCGCGCCCACGCCCATCGCGCCCAGCGGGAACCAGGTGGTGCGGCCGGCCGCGAAGTACGACCGCACGAGCGCCCCGACCAGCGTCTGCCCGAGCAGCCCGGCCGCGTACACCCGCATCACGGCCGCGGTCGCGTCGGTGTCCTGCTTGGTGAACGCCCCGCGCTGGAAGAGGAGTTGGACGATCTGCGGCGCACAGGCCACGACCACCGCGGCACCGAGCAGGACGAGACAGGCCATCAGCAGCACATCCCGCTCGACCCGGTCCCGGGCCCGCCGCGTGTCGCCCTCGGCGATGGCCTGTGCCACCACCGGGAAGGTGACGATGCACACCATCATGGACAGCGACATCGGCAACTGGGCGACCTTCTGGGCGTAGTTGAGGTGCGAGATGGCGCCGGCGGGCAGCGCGGACGCGAAATGCCGCTCGATGAGGACCTGCGACTGCCGGCACAACGCGAACAGCAGAACGGCACAGACCAGGCCCGGCGCGAGCGGCCGCCCGCCGTCGTCCTCGTACCCGCAGTCGTTGCGGCCGGGCCGCCCCGCGAGCCGCCGCACCAGCGACGGAGTCTGTACGGCGACCATCAGGCACCCGCCGAGCGCGACCCCGAGGGCGGCGGACCGCACGCCCCAGTGCACACCGAGGACGACCATGGTCGAGATGATCGCGACGTTGTACGCGATGTAGATCGCACCGGGTGCGAGATACGAACGGTGGGCGCGCAGCGCGGCACTGCAGTACCCGGCGAGCCCGAAGCTCAGCACGCAGGTCGCGGTCAGCCGCGTGCACGCAATCGCGAGCGACGGGTCGGGCAGGCCGGGCGCGAGGGCGTCCACCAGCAGTGGCGCCCCGGCCACGAGCGCGGCGGCCGTGGCGGCGAAGGCGAGGCACAGCCGCGGCAGCGAGGCGGCGACCAGGGCGCGCACCGGGTCGGGGGTGCTGTTCCCGAGTGCCCGCCGGGCCAGCGCCACGCTGAACGCGGGCACCAGCACGAACGCCATGCCCTCCTCGATCAGCAGGGTCGCCGCGAGTTCGGGCACCGTCCAGGCCACCAGGAACGCGTCGGTCTCCGCGCCGGCACCGAAGAGATGCGCGAGCGCCTGGTCCCGTGCCAGGCCGAGGACCGCCCCGGCCATGGACAGGGCGGCGGACAGGAGCGTCGCCCGGGCCAGGAAGCGGGCCGAGGGGGTGTCCGTCTGCCGGGCGGCGGGCGCGCCGGCGAGTCCGTCGGCCGGGAGCGCGCCGTCCAGGCCGGTCGCGTCGGAAGTGCCCGTGGTGGGCGCCGGTCCGGGGTTCATCGCGGGCCCGATTCGGCGGTGGGGCCCTGAAGAGGCGCGGGGCTGTGCGGCCGACGGCATTCCGCTGCCCCGCGGCGGAGCCGCAACTCCGCACAACCAGTGGAGCCCCCCGCAAGCGACCACCAGGCGGCGACGCCGAAGCAGACCGCCGTCAGGGTGGTGGAGGGGCCGCCGATGTCGGCGTACAGGAAGTCCACCAGCTGCCACAGCAGCAGCCCGCAGGCCGCGAGCGCGCAGTCCCGGGACGCTCCCGCCCGGCGCAGTCGGCGCAGCGCGGCCACCAGCAGGGCGAGCCAGCTGCCTGCGACCGTGAGCAGACCCAGCAGGCCCTGCTCGCTCAGGAGCAGCATGTACATGTTGTGCGGGGAGAGCAGGGGCTGGCGCCGGAAGGCCTGGCCCGCGCCCTCCGTGTCGCTGCCCGAGGACAGCGCGAGCGAGGCGTGCGAGTCGCGGTATGCGGGAAAGGCCTTCAGGCCCACGCCCGTCAGCGGGTGCTCGCGCCACATGCCGACGGAGGCCGCCCACATGGTGTACCGGTCGACGACCGACTGGTCCGGTGCGCCGGCGACCCGGCCGATGCTGTCCAGCCGCTCCTGCAGCACCGAGCCGCCCACCCCGAACCCGCCCACCAGCACCACCGCCGCCGCGGCCGCGGCAGCGAACACCTCCACCGCCCGCCGTACCCCGGCCAGCAGCAGCTGTGCCCCGCAGGTCACGGCGGTGGCGATCCAGGCGCCCCGGCTGAAGGACAGCGCGAGCGGCACGAGCAGCGCCAGCGCGCATCCCGCCGCCAGCACCCGCTGTCGCCGCGGACCCGTCCCGAGCGCGAGACCGGTCAGCGCCACCACTCCCGACGCGACGACGGCCGCCATCCCCATCACGTCGGACGGCCCGAAGGTCCCCACCGCCCGGATGTCGGCACCCTGGTACGAGGCCCCGGTCCCGGTGAGGTACTGGTGCACCCCGACCGCCCCCTGCCACAGCGCGAGACCGGCCAGCGCCCACAGCACGAGCCGTGCGTCGCGCCGGTCGCGCACCAGCAGCACCATCGCGAGCGGCACCAGCACGAACACCTGGAGGTAGCGGCCCAGTCCGGTGACCGCGTCGCCGGGCGTCACCGCCCCGGTCGCGGACACCGCGATGCCCACCACGGGCAGCCCGAGCACGACCGCCGCCGTCCGCGTCAGCGGGCGCCGCGCCCGCCGTACGGTGCACACGGTGGCCCACAGCACGACGAGCCCGCAGGCCGCGTCGGCGGGCGTGGCGCCGCTGCCCGCCTCGGCCGGCAACCCCAGCAGGGCGATCACCGCCAGGACGGGCAGCACGGAAGCGGCCCGGCGCAGCGCCACAAGCGGCGGCACGAGCGGTACGGAGGCCGCCGAGGTAGTGCTCACCCGCGCTCAGCTCCCCGTCGGCCGCACGAACAGGACCGCCGTACGCGCCAGGATGCAGATGTCCTGCCACAGCGACCAGTTGTCGATGTAGGCGTTGTCGAAGCGGCAGCGGTCCTCGATGGAGGTGTCACCGCGCAGCCCGTGGATCTGGGCGAGCCCGGTGATCCCGGTCGGCATCCGGTGCCGCTCCCGGTAACCCGGGTAGGTCTGGCTGAACTTGGCCACGAAATACGGTCGTTCGGGCCGCGGACCGACCAGGCTCATGTCTCCGCGGCAGACGTTCCACAACTGCGGCAGCTCATCCAGCGAGGTGCGGCGCAGGAACCGGCAGAAGCGGCTCATCTCGTGCTCGTTCGCCACGCTCCAGCGGGTCGCCGCCTCGTGCGCGCTGGCCGGCCGGTGGGTGCGGAACTTCAGCAGGGTGAACGGCCGCCCGTCCTTGCCGATACGCTCCTGCCGGAACAGCACACCGGGGCCGTCCATGAGCCGCAGCACCGCCGCGCACACCAGCAGCACCGGGCAGGCGAGCAGCAGCAGCGAGCCCGACAGCACCGCGTCGAGCACCCGCTTGCCCACGCCGACCCGCCGCCGTCCGCGCCCCGGGCACAGCAGCCTGCGCGGGAAACCCGCCAGATGCCCGCCCGCTTCGCGGCGCCCACCGAGGCCGTACGCGGGCGCGTCCGCGTCCAGCTCCCACACCACGCAGCCGTATGCGGCGAGATCCCGCAGCAGGGCGGTCTTCTCCACCCGGGTGGCGGCGCCCACGACGAGCACCGTCTCCACACCGTTCTGGATGACCGCCCGGCGCGCCGCCTGATCGGTGGTCAGCAGTGGCAGCTCGTGGCCTTCACCGGAGCGGGCGACGAGGTCGAGGCCGTTGCCGACCACCCCCACCGGCCGCACTCCGCAGCCAGGCTGGCGCAGCAGCGCGGCCGCCACCTTCCGGGCCACCGCGACCGGACCGACCACCAGCGCGGGATCGGGCAGGCGCCGCCGCGCCCGCCGCCCGTGCACCGCAGCACGGCCCGCGCAGGCCGCCGCACACTGCACCGCGAATGCGCCGGCCAGTACGGTCGGCGGGAGCGGCCGCAGCGGTGAGAGCGCCCCGACAGCCCCCCAGCCGACGGCGATCCGTCCGCAGACGGCGGGAAGTTCGTCGAGCACACCGCGCACCTGGGAGCTGTCGTACAGGCGGGCCCGCCGGTTCAGCCCGATCACCCCCAGCACCAGCAGGGCGACGACCAGCGGAGACCTCGGGGCCCCGGGCACGACCAGGACCCCCAGCAGGGCGGCGCCGCCGTCGACGAGCGGCAGGGCCCCCCAAAAGGCCCGCCGCGGCCGGCTCTCTCTGCGTCCGGCGGGCAGTCGACGTCCGGCTGCGGGGCCGCGCGGGGCGAGGACGGAGACAGCGTGCTCTGCCGCCCGCGGCTGCTGCCCCGTACGAGGGGGAACGGTACTTTCCGCAGTCATCTGGTGATGCACTTCCTGCTCTAGTTGGGTACGGCGACCGGCGCGACAACGACGCCGAGCAGTTCGCCGAGCAATTCGCGGTACACGTCGGTCACGGCGTCCGCCGTCTGCCGCAGGTCGTGGGCGGCGAGCACATGCCGGCGGCCCTGCACGCCCAGCGCCGCGCGCAGCGGCTCGTCCCTGAGCAACGCCGTCAGCGCCCGCGCCAGCGCTCCGGGCTCCTCGGGCGGCACCAGGCAGTACGGCAGTTGCTCGGGCGGCAGGCTCTCGCGCGCCCCGTCCACGTCCGTGACCACGACCGGCCGGGCGCACGCCATCGCCTCCAGCGGGGCGAGCGCCATGCCCTCCCAGCGGGACGGCAGGACCACGACGTCGGCGGCCCGGTACCAGGGGGCCGCGTCGGGCGCGGCACCGGCGAACACCGCCGAAGCAGGCGCGCAGGAGCGCAGCCGGTCCGCGTCCGGGCCCTCGCCGACCAGCACCAGTCGGGCCCCGGCCACCTGCCGTTCCACCTCGGGCCACGCCTGCAGCAGCACGTCCTGCCCCTTCTGGCGGCACAGCCGGCCCACGCACACGACGAGCGGCCCCGGCCCGGACCGGGAGACGTCCCCCTCCGGCCGGAACCTGAGCGTGTCGACACCGTTGGGGACCACCCGCCACGGGGCGCTGATCCCGCACCGCTCCCCGGTCCGCCGCTCCGCCTCGCTGACGCACACGATGCGCGTCGCCCACCGCGCCCCCGACCGCTCCCAGCCCAGCGCCAGCCGCGCGACGACTCCCTCGGCGGCCTCGAACGACCAGGCGTGCGGCTGGAAGACGGTCGGGAGACTGCCGCGTACGGCCAGCCGGGCCGCCAGTCCCGCCTTCGCGCTGTGCGCATGCACCAGATGCGGCCGCACCTCGCGCAGGATCCGCGCCAACCGCCGTACCTCGCCCGGAAGTCGGTGCCCCGGCGAGCGGGTCGCGTCCCAGCGCAGCACCGTGCAGCCCGGTGCGCGCAGAGCGTCCGTCAGCGTGCCACCCTCCGGACAGGCCACGGTCACCCGCAGCCCGGCGGCGAGCTGAGCCGCCACCAGGTCCGCCACGACCCGCGCGACACCGCCCTCGACGGGCTGCGTGACATGCAGGATGTGCGGCACGCGTGGGGAAAAACGCATGGGAGAGGATGCCCTTCCGAACAAAAGAGTCCGAGCCGGGGCCAGGACGTGCGGCTCGTGCTTCTTGATATAAAAACCCGCACCCGTTCGAGAGCGTGAGCTTCGTTGTTCAACCGGCATCGCTGAAATCACGAGGTGAGCCACTCTAGCCGCTCACCCGTATTTATCTGGGGACCGGTCATCTGTGTCGGAATGGTGGCGTTTCAATGAGCTATTTGTCGCCCCGGATCACCCGTTTGGAGCTACGGCAACGGCAACAGGGTTTCCCGGAAGCCGAACTCTCGTTAGGCCGCTCGAAGACGACTCACGAAAGAAAGGCACACGATGAAGACTCTGAAGGCTGCCGCCGTCGTAGCCGGTTCCCTCGCCCTTGCCGGGGTGGCCGTGCCCGCCGGCGCGGCGGACATGCCGGCCGGGGGACTCGTGGACAGCGGGAAGACGGTCGCGAGTGGTGTCCCCACGGCAGCCAAGGTGTCGACGGGTTTCGTGGGCGACAACGTCGGTCAGGTGGCGCAGAGCGTGAAGGACAGCGTGAAGGGCAGCATGAAGGACGCGGGCATGAAGGGTCCCGTCGTCGGCGGAGCCCTGCCGAACCCGGCCCTGCCGGCGGCCCCTGCCGGCGGCAAGCTGCTGGGCGGGCTTCCGATCGGCAAGTAGCCGGCGGATCCACGATTCGGGTCGGCTCCGCATTCCTCGGAGTCGACCCTTCGGCATATGCGTCCGCACTTCGCGCGCTGGGCCGAACGATGGATTCGGAGTGACCGCAGGCGGCAGAACGCCGTTGTCCATATTGGAATGACCCGCTGGAGCGCCTTTCCCTCCTTGTTGGCGCGCTCCTTGGTGGCCACCTCCTGATCGTGGGGCCTGTCTGCTGCAGATGCGGACAGGCCCCACGGGCGTGTATTAGGCCCGGAAAAGAAGCTCAAAAAAGAAGAGCTCAAAAAAGATGAGGGGGGAAGCGAGGCATGGAAAAGCCGATGGCGGCCCGCCGGAGTTCCGGCGGACCGCCATCGAGTGAAGTGCGGCTCAGAAGAGGATGCCGCCCGTGTACGGGGCGTTCTGCGACTGGTCGACGGCCGCCGTGTTGCACGCGGCGTAGTGCGAGTTCGGGGCCACCACGCCGCCGAGCACGGCACCGTTGGACCACGGCGCGATGCAGCGCCCGTCGATCAGCGAGCCGTTGACGACGGCGATGCCCTGCTGAGGGGCGTTCACGACGATCGGGGACTCCGAAAAGCCGCTGCCGCCGGTGACGGTGGTGTTGGAGTCGTTGGCCGAGGCGGCGCCGCCGGCCGCGAGCACGAGGCCCGCGGCGAGGGCGGTAATGGCCGTAACCTTGTTACGCATGGGATGCGCCTTTCGGTGGGGCGATGGGGGTTTCCGTGCTTCGATTTGCTCGGAGCAGGTCAGAGGATCAGGCCGCCCGTGTAAGGGGCGTTCTGCGACTGATCGATCTTCGCCGTGTTGCATGCGGCGTAGTGCGAGTTCGGGGCCGCGACGCCGCCGAGTACGGCACCGTTGGACCACGGCGCGACGCAACGGAGGTCGGCGACCGAGCCGTTGACGACGGCAACCCCCTGCTGGGGGGAGTTGACGACGACCGGGGACGACGAGAAGCCGGTGCCGCCCTTGACGTCGGTGCAGTCCTCGGCCGCGGCGGTGCCGGCCGCCGCGAGGACGAGGCCCGCGGCGAGGGCGGAAATGGCCGAAACCTTGTTACGCATGGGATGCGCCTTTCCGGGCTGTTTTGGGTGATGCGCTTGCTCCGATTTGCTCGGAGCAGGTCAGAAGATCAGGCCGCCCGAGTAGGGGGCGTTCTGCGACTGGTCGACGGCCGCCGTGTTGCACGCGGCGTAGTGCGAATTCGGGGCCACGACGCCGCCGAGGACGGATCCGTTGGACCACGGGGCGATGCAACGGCCGTCAACGAGCGTCCCGTTGACCACCAGAACGCCCTGCTGAGGGGCGTTCACGACGACCGGCGACTCCGCAAAGCCGCTGCCGCCCTTGACGGTGGTGTTGCTGTCGTTGGCCGAGGCGAGACCGACGCTGCTGACCATAGCGCCGAGGGTGAGGGCAGTGATGACCGCGAACTTCCTGGGCAACTTAGTTCCTTCCTCAATTCACGGTTGCGCACGCTTGCATACCAGGAAACCTTGATATGCGCGTATAAGTCACGGGACGGGCGCCCAAACAAGGTTTATTCCGTCGGATGGCGCAATGCCGCAGGTTCCTGGGGGTCGGACCGGATTGGATCCGGAATCCGGGTGGCGTAAATGAACGACAATCCGAAGAGGGGACGGGCGCCGACATGTGTCCGGCCCACCGGAGGGGAGAGGGCCGGTGGGCCGGACAAATGCTTCGCATGAGGGCTTTCGCCGGTACGGCCGGCTCCTACGGTTTCCGTCTTGTCACTTGCTGAGCAGGCTCCCGAGACCCGTCGAGGTCGGGGCCTGCAGCGGGTGGACCTGAACGACGCCGTTTCCGGCCGGGTTCCGCACCGGAATCGTGGGCTTCTTGGAAGCGTTGGGGTCCATGCCGTCGAGGTAGACCCCCGAGACGCCCGGCGTCTTCTGCTTGTCGAAGGCGCTACCGTTGGCGAGTTTGCCGTTGCGGGCCAGTCGCGAGACGACGTCGGCCGCGGGCACCACCGCCGGAGTCACCTTGGTCGGGGACATGAGACCGAGCAGGCCGCCCGACGCGGCCGGCGCGGCCGGCGGGGTGGCGGCCGACGCAGCGACGGCGGACCCACCCACGAGGCCCGCGCCGATGGCCAACGCCGCAGTGGTGAAAATTGCCTTCTTCATGATTCACCTCGGTTGAAAGTTACCTCTGATCCGACGGCTGGAGAACATAGCAGTCCATGACCTCCGTAAAAGCGGTGCGTTACTCCATACGCATGAAAGTCGGAGGGGTGAACAATGCTTTGCTTACGGTGTCGTCAAAGGGATTCACATGGTCGGTGAATCAATTGATCGTATGGTGGGTGCGGTTTCGACCGGATGGGTAGTGTGAAAGAGGAATTCCAGCGGTGCGGCCGCTTCTTCGGCCGGTGCGGCCGCTTCGCGGCCCTACCCTCACCGCCATGACCGCCGACAGTGCCCAGCCCATGCCGACCGCGTCCCCTGCCATCGCCACCGGCAGGTCGCTCACCTGGTCGGAGGAGTTCGACGCCCCCATCGCCTGGGGGACCAAATGGGTCGGCGACAGAACCAGCGCCTACCGCTACGGCAACCACAATCCGGACGACAACAAGCTGGACTGGCTCAGCCCCGGTTGTGTGACCGTCTCCGAAGGCGTGGCCACCTTCACCGCCTCCCCGGCCGGCCACACCCTCGAGAACGGCCGGCAGGCCTGGCACACCGGCCTGCTCACCACCGAGTACTCCGCCGAAGGCTTCCAGGTGCGCACCGGTGACTACGCCGAGACCCGGGTCAAACTCCCCTCCGGGACCGGCGCCTGGCCGGCGCTGTGGACCTGGAAGGACGGCGGCAACGAGATCGACACCTTCGAGTACCACCCCGACAACCCGCACCTGCTGGAGCTGTCCAACCACGTCAACCACGGCTGCACCTATCACACGGATGCCGACACGATCGCCCCGGACGAGTGGGTGACCGTCGGCAGCTGTTACGGCGAGCACTCCGTCGACTGGTACGTCAACGGCGAACGGGTCTTCCGCGACCGCACCGGAGTGGGTGCCGACTGGTCGGCGTATCTGATCCTCAACCTGTCGCTGAGCGCCGGCCGGTACCACCCGGCCCCCTCCGGTCCGGGCCCCCTCACCTTCGCCGTCGCCCACCTTCGCGTCTACCGCTGAGTGTTCTCGAAAGGAGCCCCCATGCGTGCACTGCCCGCACGGCGTATCGCGTCCGTCGCTCTTTGCGCCGCCCTCCTGGTCGGCATCGCCGCCCCGGCCGCCGCCGCGGCCGGCTCCGTCCGGGAACGCGCCCGCACGTCGTCCCTCGGACCCGTCCCCGGGGCGGACGAACTGATCCCGCAGATCAAGAAGCTCGGCGACATCGGCGGTGTGCTCACCCCGGTCGCCAGACTGCTCAACGCCGTACTGAAGGCCGACGGCGGCCAGCTGTCCGTCGTCGAGGCGCAGAAGCTCGGCGACGCCGTGAAGGACGCCATCGCCAAGGCCACCCCGCTGAGGACCAAGGCGGTCAAGGGTGACGCGCTGACCGCTCTGAAGAAGGCGGTCGACGCCCTGATCGTGGCGGTCACCTCCGGCGACGCCGAAAAGGTCCCCCCGGCCGTCAGCGGCATGGTGACCGCCCTGGGCAAGGTCCTCGCCGCGGCGGCAACGGTCGGGTGAACCTCGCCCGGTCCGCGGCGGCGCCGCTCCAGGGCAGCACGACGGGGGTGCCGAGGGCGGTCCGCAGGCGACGTCCGTCGCGCAGGTCCTCCTGCCGGCCCTCACCCCCCCCGCTGAGCGCTTCGTCGGCCTGCCGAGCCTGACCCGTTTGTGGGATTTATGGACGAGCTGACGTACCGGCTCCACCGACGTTCCATGTGGGCGCAGCATCGTATGAACGTACTGGTGTTGACCCTACGAGGGAGCGAGCCATGGTCGTCAGTGCCGGTGGAGTACCGAAGGGCGCCGAGCCGCCGGGGTGGCAGGCGATAAGACGCCGGGTGCTCGCCTGCCTCGCCGCGCTCGCGCTCACCCCCGTGCTCGCCGCCTCGCGGTCCGCCGGGGGCTTCGGGGAGGCAGCGGAGTCGGCCTTCGACGAGATCTACCGCGGCCGTCGCATCCGGGGTGCCCTGCTCCCCGCCCCGGCATGCGGCGCCGACGGCCGTGCGTGGCAGGTCACCGTGGACGGCCGCCCGCTGCATCTGATGCGCCGCTCCGACGGCAGCTGGCTGAGCATGGTCAACCACTACTGCTCGTACCGGACCCTGCTGGAGGCCACCCGGGCCGCCGTCGACGAGCTCGGCCCCGGGCAGCGGCTGCGCGACCTGGCGCCGGGCCTGCTCGGCGGAAGCCACCTGCACATGGGGGAACGCCATGGCGTACGTGCGTAAGGACGTGAGCACGCTGACGCGCGACGAGCGGCGGCGGCTCGTCAACGCACTCCTCCAGATCAAATGGCGGGGGGAGTACGACGAGTTCGTGCGGGTGCACATCGCGTACTACCAGGCCGACGGCGAGACCGGCCTGCGTCCCGCCCACATGGGGCCCTCCTTCCTGCCCTGGCACCGCCGCTTCCTGCTGGACCTGGAGCGGGCGCTGCAACGGGTCGACCCGTCGGTGACGGTGCCGTACTGGGACTGGACACGGGACCGTTCGACGACGTCCGTGCCCTGGAGCGACGACCTCCTCGGCGGCAACGGGCGCAGCTCCGACCACCAGGTCGTCAGCGGGCCGTTCGCCTTTGCGCAGGGCTACTGGCGCATCCGGGAAGGCATCATCGACGTCGAGTTCCTCACCCGGGACCTGGGCCGGGCCGACGACCCCATCGAGCTGCCGACCGAGGAGGAGCTCCAGGAGGCGCTCGCCGACCCGGTCTACGACACCTCGCCCTGGGACTCCACCTGCGACGAGGGGTTCCGCAACAAGCTGGAGGGCTGGGGGACCGGACAGGACGGCGTCGCCTGGCGCAATCACAACCGCGTCCACCGCTGGGTCGGCGGTGCCATGCTCGGCGGCGCCTCCGTCAACGACCCCGTGTTCTGGCTGCACCACGCCTTCGTCGACCTGCAGTGGACCCGCTGGCAGCAACTGCACAGGAACGGCGCCCCGCGCTATCTGCCGGCCCAGCAGCCCGGCCCCCGCAGCGGGCAGCGCGGGCGCATCGTCGCCCGGCACGAGCCGATGCCCCCGTGGGGGGTGACACCGGACGAGATGGAGGACGTGAGCCGGATCTACCGGTACGCCTGACCGATCCCTCGCTTCAGCCCAGCCGGCGTACCGGCGCCCCGTCAAGGAAGGCCCGGATGTCCTCCACCGCCTCCCGGTAGTACGTCTCGTAGTTCGCCCGCGACACATAGCCGAGGTGCGGTGTGGCGAGCAGACGGGGAGCCGTGCGCATCGGGTGGTCGGCGGGGAGGGGCTCGATGTCGAAGACGTCGATGCCCGCACCGGCGATCCGGCCCTCGTGCAGGGCGGCGAGCAGGGCGTCCTGGTCGACGATCGCGGCGCGGGAGGTGTTGATCAGATAGGCGGTGGGCTTGAGGAGGGCGAGTTCGGCGGGGCCGAGCAGGCCGCGGGTGCGCTCGCCCAGGGCCAGGTGGACGGAGACGTAGTCGCTGCCGGCCAGCAACTCCTCCTTGGAGGCGGCGAGTTCCACGCCCACCTCGTCTGCGTACTCCTTGGTGAGGTTCTGGCTCCAGGCGCTGACGTGCATGCCGAAGGCGGTGCCGACCCGGGCGACGCGGCTGCCGATCCTGCCGAGGCCGAGCAGTCCCAGGCGGCGGCCGTGCAGGTCGGCGCCCACCGTCTGCTGCCAAGGGCCGCCTGAACGCAGGGAGTTGCTCTCCTCGACGATGCCGCGGGCGAGGCCGAGGAGCAGCGCCCAGGTCAGTTCGACGGGCGGGGTCGAGGTGCTCGCCGTGCCGCACACGGTGACGCCGTGCGCCTCGGCGGCGGCGTAGTCGATGACGCTGTTGCGCATGCCGGAAGCGACGAGCAGCTTCAGCCGGGGCAGGCGGGCGAGCAGGGAGGCCGGGAAGGCGACGCGCTCGCGCAGGGTGACGACGATGTCGAAGTCATGCAGCGCGGAGGCGAGTGCGTCCTCGGTGTCGAAGTGTTCGGCGAAGCTGACGGCATCCACCCGGTCGGCCACGGGTGACCAGTCGGCCAGCTCCGTCGCCACCTGCTGGAAGTCGTCGAGCACAGCGCAGCGCAGCCGCACGGCGGGTCCCTTTCGTCGGCGGGGTCGGGTGGCAGGGCGTGATCAGCAATGGTCGCGTATGAGCGGATCCGCAAGCCACTCGAGTACGCGTTGATCGAGTCGTGTAGATCAAGTAAGCCTTTAAAGATTGCGCAAGCCGAGAGCCATTACACTCGCCACTCCATGCCGCAGGCTGCCATCCATCGGGGGAGATACATGCGGTTCGTGTGCGTACGGGCGATGCTCGTGACCGGTGTGCCGGCCGTTGCCGCGGCCGTGTTCCTGTTCCTCGGGTTCGGAGCGGGCGCGTTCGCCGGGCGGCCCTACGTCGGACAGGGGCTGATCACGGCGGGTCTGGTCGCCGGGGCGGTGGCCGCCGGGACGGCCGTCGGCGACGTCGCCTGGCTCCTGATGGCGGCCCGCGGCCGCTCCGAGCCGGACGACGCGGCGGCAGGGGGCGCCGAGACGGAGGTCAGGGCACAGCCGGACACCTAGACTGGTCCGGCACGCGGTGCGGCTATCGGGTGGGACGGGAGAGGACAGTGGCGGCAGACATCGGAGGCTTCGAGGATCCGTCCGCCGAGGTACTGGCCGAGGCGGCCGCCGCCTTCGGACTGCTGGCCTCCGCGGCCCGGCTGCACCTCGTGTGGGCGCTGGCGCAGGGCGAGAGCGATGTCACACACCTCGCCGACCGGGTGGGCGGGGCCCTGCCCGCGGTCAGCCAGCACCTGGCGAAGCTGAAGCTCGCGGGGCTCGTGCGGTCCCGGCGGGAGGGGCGGCGGCAGATCTACTTCGTCGACGATCCCGACGTCGTGACCGTGGTCCGGGTGATGGTGGGGCAGCTGGCCGCGCGTGCCGACGGGGCGACCGCGTCCGTGCATGCGCTGCGCGGGGCCGGTGGCTGACAGCAGCGCGGCCCCGGAACCCGACCCCGGGGCGTTCGATTCCGCGGGAGGGCCGGGACCGGTCGCCGGTGCGGGGCCGGGCCCTTCGACCCTGCTGCAGACGCTGCGGCGGCTGGGCAGCGGGCCGCGCGGGCTGACGGAGGCGCAGGCCGAGGAGCGGCAGGCCCGCTTCGGGACCAACACTCTGCCGACGCACCGGGAAGCCTCCTGGCCGAGGGCGCTGCTGCGCAGTCTGCGCGATCCGTTCACCGCCGTGCTGCTGTGCCTCGGGCTGGTGTCGGCGGCCGTCGCCTCCTGGGGCACCGCCTGTGTGATCCTCCTGCTGGTCACCGTGAGCTGTGTGCTGCGCGCGTCGGGGGAGCACCGGGCCGGCCGGTCCATGGCGGCACTGCGCGGCCTGGTCGCCACCACCGCCACCGTCCTGCGCCGCGCCGGGGAGGATCTGCCGCCGGACGCCCGGGAGATCCCGGTGGACGAGCTGGTGCCCGGCGATGTGATCCGGCTGGGCCCCGGCGACCTGGTCCCCGCCGACGTACGACTGCTGCGGGCGCAGGGCCTGACCGTGCACCAGGCCGTGCTCACGGGGGAGTCGGCCCCGGTGGCGAAGGATGCCGCCGACGGGGCGGGCGTGGCGGGCGGGGGCCTGTTCGACCGGCCCGAGCTCTGCTTCCAGGGCAGCAGTGTCGCGTCCGGCAGTGCCACCGCGGTCGTCGTGGCGACCGGCGGGCGGACCCGGTTCGCGGCGGCGCACGGCCGTGGCGACGCCCGGCCCGAGGCCAGCGCCTTCGACCGGTCCGTGCACGGCATCTCCTGGATCCTCATCCGGTTCATGCTGCTGACCCCGCCGCTGGTCCTGATGGCCAATGCCGCACTGCGCGACCGCGGTCTGGAGACGCTGCCGTTCGCGGTGGCGGTGGCGGTCGGGCTGACGCCGGAGATGCTGCCGGTCATCGTCACCATGTGCCTGGCCCGCGGCGCCTCACTGCTGGCCCGCAGCCACGGGGTGATCGTCAAGCGGCTGCCCGCGCTGCACGACCTCGGCGCCGTCGACGTGCTGTGCCTCGACAAGACCGGCACGCTCACCCAGGACCGGCCGGTACTCCACCAGGCCCTCGGCCCTGACGGGCGGGACGACCCCGAGGTGCTGCGCTGGGCCGCGGTGAACGCCTGGTGGGCCCTGCAGCTCGCCGACCTGCCCGCCCCGGACGCCCTCGACGACGCCGTCCTGGACGGGGCCGACGAGGACGACGTCATGGCGTACGACGGGGTGGCGGCCCTTCCGTTCGATCCGCTGCGGCGGCTTGCGACGGCCGTCGTCCGCACGCCGGGGCGGCTGGGGACGCACACCCTGGTCGTCAAGGGGGCTGCCGAGGCCGTCCTGGAGCGTTGCGTACTGGAGGACGACCAGCGCGGGGAACTGCTCGCGCTCGCGGCGCGACACGCGGACGACGGGCTGCGGGTGCTGGCCGTCGCCACCGCGCAACGCCCCGCCCGGATCCGCGAGTACACGGCCGCCGACGAACGCGGCCTGGAGTTCTGGGGCTTCGTCACCTTCAAGGACGCGCTCGCCCCCACCGCCGCCGAAGCGCTGAAGGTCCTCGCCGACCGGGGCGTCACCGTCCGGGTCCTCACCGGCGACCACCCGGGCACCGCCGTCCGGGCCTGCCGCGACCTGGGGATCGCCGTACCGCCGGACGGTGTCCTCACCGCCGACGCCATCGACCGGCTCACCGACGCCGAACTCGCCGCGGCCGCCGCCCGCACCGTCGTCCTCGCCCGCTGCACCCCCGCGCACAAGGCCCGCTTCGCCGCCGCCCTGCGGGCCGGCGGGCACACCGTCGGCTACCTCGGCGACGGGGTCAACGACCTGCCCGCCCTGCGCGCGGCCGACGTCGGCATCGCACCGCGGGAGGCCGTGGCCGTCGCCCGGGAGAGCGCCGACGTGGTCCTGGCAGACAAGGACCTCACCGCGATCGACCACAGCATCGCGGCCGGACGCTACTCGGGCGGCAACATCGCCACGTATCTGCGCATCACCCTCTCCTCCAACCTCGGCAACGTCATCGCGATGCTCGCCGCGGGCCTCCTGCTGCCCTTCCTGCCGATGCTGCCGGCCCAGGTGCTGGCGCAGAACCTGTGCTTCGACGCCGCCCAACTGGCCTTCGCACACGACCGGCCGCATCCGTCGGTGCTGCGCCGCCCGACGCTGCTGCGCCCGCGCGACCTGCTGCGCTTCATCGTCGGCTTCGGCGTCCTCAACGCGGTCGCCGACCTGGCCACCTTCGGCGTGCTGGAGCTCGCCCTGCACGGACCAGGGGGACTGGACGACCGGGCGGTCTTCCACTCCGGCTGGTTCACCGAGAACCTGCTCACCCAGGCCCTGGTGATGGTCCTGCTGCGCACGGGGCGTCTCGCGGTGGGGCGCGGACCCGGGCCGATAGGCTGGGCGGCGGGCGCGCTGGCCGCCGTAGGACTGCTGCTGCCGGTCTCCCCGCTCGGCTCGCTGCTCGGGCTGACCCCGCTGCCGCTTCTCTACTACCTTCTGCTGGCCGCCGTTCTCGCGCTGTACACCGTCGGACTGATGGCTGTCAGAAGGGCACCTTGGTTGTACAGTTGCGCAACGTAGCAACCATGCGAGAAGTGAGAAGGGGTGGGCGGGATGCTCCGCAACGGACTGGAACCCTGGCACCTGCTGGTCCTGGCGATCGTCATCATCTTGCTGTTCGGCTCCAAGAAGCTGCCCGAGGCCGCCCGCGGTCTCGGCAAGTCCATGCGCATCCTCAAGAGCGAGGCGAAGGCCATGAAGGAGGACGGCGCTGCCCCGGCACCCGCCGCCCAGCCGCAGTCCGAGCCCGCGTCCGACGCGACGGCCGCCCGCGTCATCCAGTCCTCCCCCGGAGATGCCGCATCGGCGCGTCCGGTCTCCGAGGACAGCACGGTTCGCTGAGCCGGAGAGGCATGCCGGTACGGCGTACCGGCCCGGCGCAGGTGGGAGGTGTGACACAGCCCACCTGCGAACTGGATAACGCTTGCTATATTGCGCAATCAACCAACCCGAGGGGTGCGCCGTGGCGCCGTCGGTTGGCGTCGGCCACAGCGTAGGGAGTGGGAGTTGAGCGACCCCTGGGGCGGAAGTCGTGGCCATGCGGCCACCCGAGATCGTTCGGCGAGTGTTCCGCGTCAGCGCGAGTCCGATGACGGCACGTCCCGCCCACCGCAGGGCGGCCGGGCCGCGGCCCGGCAGGCGGCACGCTCCCGGGGGCGCGGCGCGGGGCGCCGGGCCAAGCCCGTCGCCCGGCGCAGAAGGATCGGCCGCATAGCCCTGTTCACGGTGGCGGTGCTGATCCTGGTCACGGCCGGAGCCGGTGCCTGGCTGTACGAGCACCTGAACGGCAACATCAAGAGCGTCTCGATCGACGACGGTGCCGGCGGGAAAGAGAAGGCCGATGCCTTCGGGCGGACCCCGATCAACATCCTGGTGATCGGCTCCGACGGCCGGAACAACGCAGCCGACTGCAAACTGGGCGGCGGCTGCGGCTCGGCGAGTTCGACCGTCGGGCACAACGCGGACGTGGAGATGGTGGTGCACGTCTCCGCCGACCGCTCCAACGCCACCGTGATGAGCGTCCCGCGCGACACCATGACCCACGTCCCCGCCTGCAAGGACCCGGACAGCAGCCAGGCCACGTCCGGCTACTACGGACAGATCAACAGCGCGCTGCAGTACGGCCCCGCGTGCCAGGTCAAAACCATTCACCAGCTCACCGGCATCACCATCGACCACTTCGTGATGCTCGACTTCGCCGGAGTGGTGAAGATGTCCGACGCGGTCGGCGGCGTCGACGTCTGCGTCAGCGACAACGTCTACGACACCTACTCCCATCTGAAGCTCGCCAAGGGCGCCCACACCCTCCAGGGCGATGCGGCGCTGGAGTTCGTCCGCTCCCGGCACGGCTTCGGCGACGGCAGCGACCTGGGCCGTACCGTCTCCCAGCACCTCTTCCTCAGCGCCATGATCCGCAAGTTCAAGAGCGCGGGGACCCTGACGGACCCGACGAAGGTCTACTCCCTGGCGGACGCCGCCACCAAGGCGCTGACCGTGGACACCGGCCTGGGCAGTGTCAGCAAGCTCGTCGGCCTGGCGACCGACCTGGACAAGGTCCCGTCCAAGCGGATGACATTCACCACCATGCAGACCGCGGCCGACCCGGCCAACGCCAACCGGCTGGTCCCCGCGGCCTCCGCGAAGTCGTTGTTCGCGACCATCGAGAACGACCAGTCGCTGACGTCGGACAGCGGCAGGAAGAAGACGCCCTCGGCGTCCCCGTCCGCTGCGCCGGCGGCGACCGTGCCGGCCTCCGAGGTCGCCGTACGGGTCGAGAACGGCACCAGCACCGGCGGACGCGCCTCCGTGATCGCGCAGGCCCTCCTCACCAAGGGCTTCAGCTCGAACACCACCACGGGCAACGCCCCCGCACAGTCGTCGAGGACGACGATCACCTACGGCCCCGGGCAGAAGGCCGAGGCCCAGACGGCGGCCTCCGCCCTCGGACTGCCCACCTCGCACCTCACCCAGGGCAGCAGCAGCGGAGTGGTCCTCGTCATCGGCAGCGACTGGCCGAGCGGCACGGCGTACGGCTCCTCGGGCGGCTCGTCGGCCGCCGCCCCCGCCGACACGCACGCCGCGGTCGCCGACGCGCACGCCCAGACCGCCGACAAGGCCAAGACCTGCGCGAAGGTCAGCCCCTACAAGACGGTGCAGATCAACGGGGTTTCGATGACACCGTCCCAGGCGTACGCGGCGGCGAGGGGCAAGGAGGACTCGGCGCCCTGACGGACGCCCTCGGTGCATGAGATCGGCGCGTCCGGGGTGAAGCCGCAGGCGGGCCGGCGGTGACGAAAGGGAGGCGGTTCAGTCGGTGTCGGGGCTCTGCTCCGCCGCGGTGTCGTAGGCCGCGCGGGCCTCGGCGATGGCGGACCGGTGCCGCTCGGCCCAGCCCACCAGCCCGGTCAGCGAAGCGTGGAGCTCCTGGGCCATGGGGGTGAGGCTGTACTCGACCTTGGGCGGCACGGTCGGATACACGGTGCGAACGAGGAGTCCGTCCCGCTCCAGCCGGCGCAGATTGAGGGTGAGCATCCGTCGGCTGATGCCCTCGATGGCCCGTTCGAGCTCGGTGAAGCGAACCGGGCCGTGGGCGGCGGCGATCAGGATCCCGATGCTCCACTTGCCCGCCACGCGGTCGAGCACCTCGGTGACCGGGCAGGCTTCGTCTCTCAGCGCTTCGGTAACACGGGTGTGACTGCGTGACATGAAAGTTCCTTCTTCCGGCGACCAGCCAGGTTATCGATGATGGCTGCTGTTACAAGTCGTGAACCAAGGGGGAAGACATGTCTGTTCGTGCTCTCGTCGTCGATCCGTCCGCATCCGCGGCCGTCCGCCTCGCCGAGGTGTCCGACCCCGTGCCCGCGCCGGGCCAGGTCCTGGTGGACGTCTCCCACGCCTCGTTGAACTACGGCGACCTCAACGACGCCCGCTCCGGGCGCATCCCGGTGGGCGCGGTGCTCGGTTCGGACGCCGCCGGAGTGGTCGTTCGGGCCGCGGCCGACGGAACCGGCCCGGCGGTGGGCACCCGGGTGGTGGCGCTGACCGCGGGAGCGTTCGCCGAGCGCGTGGCGATCGACGTGGGAGCGCTCGCCGAGGTGCCGAAGGGCCTGGAGCCGGCGCAGGCCGCGGCTCTGCCGGTCGCCGGAGTGGCGGCACTGCGCTCGCTGCGGGCCGCGGGGCTCGGACCGGACAAAAGGGTGCTGGTCACCGGGGCCTCCGGTGGGGTGGGCCGGTTCGCGATCCAGCTGGCGGCGCGGGCCGGCGCCCATGTGATCGCGTCGGTGGGCTCGGCGGCCCGCGCAGAGGGTCTGACGGAGGCCGGCGCCGACGAGGTGCTGATCGGACTGGAGGGTCTCCACCGACCGGTCGACGTGGTCATCGACAGCGTCGGCGGATCTCAGCTGGTCGCGGCATGGAATCTGCTCGCTCCCGGGGGCAGCGTGCAGAGCGTCGGCTGGACTTCCGGCGAACCGGCGGTCTTTCCGCCGTATGCGACCGTCGGCCCGGCCAAGTCGCTGAACTCCTTCGTCATCGAGGGCGAGGTCGGCGCGGACCTGGCCGTTCTCACCGAGCTGGCCGCCGAGGGGCTCCTCAGGATCGAGATCGGCTGGCAGGGCGCCTGGGACCGCTTCGACGAGGCCGCCGAGGCCCTCCGCGGACGCCGTGTCGCCGGAAAAGCGGTCATGGCGCTGGGAAGCCCACTCTGACGCAGCAAAAACGCCCTCCCGAAGGAGGGCGGAGACTGGGCGCCCCCGGCAGGACTCGAACCTGCGGCCAAGCGCTTAGAAGGCGCCTGCTCTATCCACTGAGCTACGGGGGCCGGTGTGTGGCCGCTGTCGTGGGTGCCCGGGTGTGGGCCGTTCCGTGACGTTGCCGGGGACAAGGATAGGGCTCCCGTGTCCTTGTCCCTGTTGCTTCGCCTCCGTGGCTCGATGTGGAGGTTCAGTGAAGCGGTCCTGATAATCGCAGGCAGGTACGAATCGTGCATCGCTTTTGGGCCCTCGCGCACCGGGTGTTGTGCACTCGTTATGCCTGGACTGTGCCTGCGTCCCAGTCGTCCCTTCCGTCCCTTGTGTCCTGTCGGCGCGCAGACATGCTCATATGCTTCAGAATTCCCCTAAAATCGGGCATTCTCCGCATGTGGTGACCTTGGACGTACGGCCTCAGCTGCTCGACGCACTCTCCGCCCTGCGCGACAGTGTCGCCGCCGCACGCTTCCCGCTGCCCCTGGCCGGGGCTCCACGCGCGCGTGCCAACCGCGACGAACTGCTCGCACAGCTCGACGACTACTTGGTGCCCCGGTTGCGGGAGCCCGAAGCGCCCTTGCTGGCCGTCGTGGGCGGCTCGACAGGAGCCGGCAAGTCGACCCTCGTCAACTCCCTCGTGGGGCGGCGGGTCAGCGAGGCGGGCGTGCTGCGGCCGACCACGCGAACACCGGTGCTCGTGTGCCACCCGGAGGACCATCACTGGTTCAGCGGGATGAGAGTGCTGCCCGACCTCACACGCGTGTGGGTGCCCCATCAGGACGCCGGGGAGGACCTGTTGCTCCCCGGGGAGGACCCCGCGCGCGTGCTGCGCGTCGAGACCGCCGACACGATGCCGCGCGGGCTCGCCCTCCTCGACGCCCCCGACATCGACTCCCTGATCGCCGACAACCGTGTCCTGGCCGCCGAACTCGTCTGCGCGGCCGACATTTGGGTCATGGTCACCACGGCCGCCCGCTACGCCGACGCCGTCCCCTGGCATCTGCTGCGCACCGCGAAGGAGTACGACGCCACCCTCGTGACGGTGCTCGACCGCGTGCCGCACCAGGTCGTCTCCGAGGTGTCCCGGCAGTACGGCGCGCTGCTCACCAAGGCCGGACTCGGCGACGTACCGCGCTTCACCGTGCCCGAACTACCCGAGTCCGCCTGGGGAAGCGGACTGCTGCCGGCCACCGCCGTGGCCTCGCTGCGGACCTGGCTCGTACACCTGGCGCAGGACCCGGCCGCCCGGCAGCAGGCCATGGCCCGTACCGCGAACGGGATGCTCGACTCCCTCAGGACCCGGCTGCCCGAACTGGCCAGTGCCGCCGCCGCCCAGTACGCGGCGGCCCTGCGGCTCACCAACGCCGTCGAAGGCGCGTACGAGAGCGAGCACGCGCGCGTGCGTGGGCGGCTGCAGGCCGGCGCCGTACTCGCCGGAGACGCCCTCAAGCGGTGGCGTGCGTTCCCCCTGGACTGCTCCGCCGGCGAGCTCCTGGACGCGCTCATGGAGAGCCTGGCCACGCTTCTGCTGTGCGCCGTCACCGCCGCCGACGAGCGCATCCGGGAGGCCTGGCGGCGCGAACCCGCGGCGAGCGCCCCGGAGCTGACGGAACAGGAACCGTCCGCGGAGAGCGCCGAGGACCGCATCGGGATGGCCGTACGGCGATGGCGGCGCGAGCTCGAGGAGTATGCCGAGGAAGAGGTCCGCGACCTCGACCGCAATGTCGCGCCGGACCCCGAGGTCGTCGCCGCCCTGGTCACCACCGCGCTGCTGGGCGGCCGCCGGGCGCGTCCGGCCGGCGAAGGGCTCGCCGAGCGGATCGGCGCGCACGGGGCGCTGCGGCTGCGCGACAGGGGCGGGCGGCTGCTCACCGAGCACCTCGACCGGGTCATGCACACCGAACGCGAGCGCCGTCTCGCACCCCTCGACGCCCTCGAGATCCACCCAGAACCCCAGGCCGAACTCATCGCCGCGCTGTCCGTACTGCAGAAGGAGAGGTGACCGGTGACTGCCGTCACAGACGAGGACCACACGGGCCGGGCCGAGCACCCCGAAGAGAGCGCCAAGCGCCTGACGGGAGGGGACCAGACGGCGAAGCACGGGCCCGGCGAACGGGAGTCCGGCGTACGTGACAAAGGCGGCCACGCGCGCGTGGTGGACGTCGGCCCTTCCCGTCGTACGGACTCCACGAGCGCCTGGGACGACGGGCTGATCGCGCGGCGCGCCACCGAGGAGAACACCGGGTCCGAGCACGTCCCGGTGGTGGAGACGCGGGCGCTCACCGTCCAGCCGACGGTCCCGCTCACCTACGACCGCCCCCTGCGCTCGCGGCTCGACGCGCTGCGGGAACTCGTGGGCCTCTCCCGCACCCGGCTGGACGGCCAGACGCTCGCCGAGGCCGGGCGGGTGCTCGACGAGTCGGCGGCGCGGCGCAGGCTCTCCGGGCAGCACACCGTCGTCGCCATCGCGGGCGCCACGGGCAGCGGCAAGTCGCAGCTGTTCAACGCCCTGGCCGGGGTGCCCATTTCGGAGACCGGCGTACGGCGGCCCACCACCGCGACGCCCATCGCCTGCAGTTGGAGCGACGGCGCGGCGAGCCTCATCGAGCGGCTCGGCATCCCGCCCCGGCTGCGGCGGCGCCCGCTGCAGAACCCCGAGACGGAGGCGCAACTGCGCGGGCTGGTCCTGGTCGACCTGCCCGACCACGACTCGGCGGCCGTACAGCACCGCGAACAGGTGGACCGGGTCCTGGCCCTCGTCGACGCCGTCATCTGGGTCGTCGACCCCGAGAAGTACGCCGACGCCGTCCTGCACGAGCGCTATCTGCGGCCCATGGCGGGGCATGCGGAGGTCATGTTCGTCGTCCTCAACCAGACCGACCGGCTGCCCGGCGAGGCCACCCACCAGGTCCTCGACGACCTGCGGCGGCTGCTCGACGAGGACGGGATCGCACTGGGCGAGTACGGCGATCCCGGTGCCACCGTGCTCGCGCTTTCCGCGCTCACCGGGGAGGGCGTCGGTGAACTGCGCGAGGCGCTGGGGCAGTTTGTGGCGGAACGCGGAGCCCCGGCGCGGCGAATTTCGGCCGATCTCGACGCCGCCGCGGAGGACCTGCGGCCCCTCTACGCGGCGCGGCGGCGGACCGGCCTGAGCGAGGAGGCGCGGGACGAGTTCTCCGCCCGGCTCGCGGACGCGGTAGGTGCCTCCGCCGCCGGCGAGGCGGCCGAGCGCGCCTGGCTGCGCAACGCCAACCGCGCCTGCGGAACGCCCTGGCTGCGGCTGTGGCGGTGGTACCGGGACCGGTCCGAACAGACCACCGGGCGGGTGCCGTTGCCGACCCAGACGGACGAGGAGGTCACGGCACGCCAGCGTGTCGAGCAGGCGGTGCGCACGCTCGCCGACCGGGCCTCGACCGGGCTGCCCGCGCCCTGGGCCCAGGCGGTGCGTGAGGCGGCCGTACGCGGCTCCCACGGGCTGCCCGAGGCGCTCGACGAACTGGCGGTGCGGGCCGGTCTGCCGCCGGGCCGGCCACCACGGCCCGGCTGGTGGCCGCTGGCCGTCATGGCCCAGGTCTCCATGACGCTCCTTCAAGTCGTGGGCGGCCTGTGGCTGCTGGGGCAGATCATCGGGTTCATGGCGCCGAACCTCGGGGTGCCGGTGCTGCTGATGGCGGCCGGCATCGTCGGCGGCCCGATCGTCGAGTGGAGCTGCCGGATGGCGGCGCGCGGACCGGCCCGGCGCTACGGCACCGACGCGGAACGGCGATTGCGGGAGGCGGCCGCCGGGTGCGGTCGGGCCCGGGTGCTGGACCCGGTGGCGGCGGAGCTGCTGCGCTACCGGGAGGTGCGGGAGCAGTACGGGCGGGTGACGGGGGTGGGGAACGGGCCCCGGTGACACCCGGACGGGGCCGCGGGTTCCGGAGGGTGACGGTGAGCCTTTCTGCAGATGATCACTCAATGCCGCGAAGTTAAGGATTGCCCGCGAGCGTCAAGGTGTCCGGAAGGATCAGTTTGTAGGTGTTGGGGGCGGTGCGGGTCAGCAGGCCGCGG
>NZ_JBFBBE010000002.1:162892-219215 GCF_040682555.1 Streptomyces sp. NPDC051172 | reverse complement strand
GGGGTCCGGGGCCCTTGGTGGGGGGGGGTTTGTGGTGGTCGTCCAGCGGATCTTTGTGGGGGTTGCCCGATGTCATGACACCGGGGTGTGCACCGGGGGGGGGGGCCGTGGTCCGTACCCCCACCAGGGCCCCGAAGGAAATTGAACACCATCTGTCGGCCCTACTGCTGTGCCGACCTTCTGTTTCCGCTACCCGGCCCGGCAGAGGGGGGTGCGGGGGGATCGCAGCTGCTTGACCGGGGACCACCATCCATTCCGGGGTCTTGCGGTACCCGGGCCGAGGGCTACTCGGGCCGGGCGATCCTGATGGCGTCTGCTCCTCCGTTCGTCTCTGAACCAACCACTGATTGAACCGGTACTGCTGTTGGCAGCTCCTCAAGGTGCGAGCCGCCCAGTGCGGCTCTCAGTCCCGTCACCATCTGGGAACACTCTGGCTTCGAGGCTCAAGAGCCGCACTGACCTGCGTACTTCGTATTTCAGCCACCCGCCAGTTCGTGTCTGGCGGGTCTCGTCGACCGTGTCTACGAGAAGAAGCATACCCACGGCGGCGACGAAAATCTACTCCAGCGAGAGAAGGTTTCACTCTTCTGGTGGAGGAAGATCCCTGCCTTGACCGGCCCTCACCGGTGGGCGGAAGCCGCCTGCTTGCCGCGCGCGCAACCACTTCGGCCCCGCAGGGGTTTCGGGTGCGGGCGGGCCGCATAAGCTCTGCTGTCATGTCAAACCCTGATGAGCTGCTCGTCGCCATCTCCGCCGCGGTGGAGTCCGAGCGAAGCAATCAGATGTCGCTGACCGTGGTCGTCGGCGGCGCCGTCATCACCGGCCGGCTGGCTCCCGAGGCCGTGTGGAGGGAGCGGGTGGCGGAGGTCCTGAAGGACTCGGACCGTCTCGGCCCGTTCTCGGACGTCTTCGCCCGCCCTCCGGGAGGGAACCGGTCCGGTCGCGAAGAGGCGCCCACGCATCTGCACTTCCATCTCGCCCGGATCCTGCAGGGGAGCCTCGGGATCCCGGAGACGGGTGGTATGTACCGAGTCGCGATCAAGGACGTCAGCGCATGGACCGTAGGAGATCTCATCCACTTCGACCGGTGAGACGCTGCCCCGGCCGGGATCCCGAGGGCGGTTTACCGCCCCTCCTCGCACGGCCGCGGGGGTCGGCGCCGCCGACCAGCGCGGACGCGGTGTGGAGGAGAGCGGGTCCACCCTCGCCCACGGGCGCGCCCTCGGGGCGGTCGTGGCAGGTGAAGCCGGGCCGCGTCATGGCCCGGCCGACTTCTCGGGCGGTGAAGTCGGGCGGGTCCCGTCGCGTGATGACCTGACCCGCCTGCTTGACGGGGTGGCGACGGCGGCCGACGGTCACGGACTCACCACCTCCGCGCCGGCACGAGCGCGTCGGTGACCTGCTGGGCCGGCTCACGGGTGGAGACGAGAAGGTGGCCGCCACCCGGTACGTCACGGCCGGCCGAACAGTCGGGCAGTGCGAACTCGCCTGGCGCCGGCTGTCGGTTTCGGAACCTTCCTCGACACAGGCACGTGTCAAGGAATTTCCGCAGCAGATGAGTGGCGCGGAGATTCGTGAGAACGGGTCGGAAAATGACAGGGGCGAATCACCCTGGGAATAAAGCGAGCTGGGGCCCGCACCTCATGGTGCGGACCCCAGCTGCGAAAGTATGCGTCAGTGCCGGTGCGTCAGGCGGGAACGATGTTCTCGGCCGTCGGGCCCTTCTGGCCCTGCGCGATGTCGAACGACACCTTCTGGCCTTCCAGCAGCTCGCGGAAGCCCTGGGCGGCGATGTTCGAGTAGTGGGCGAAGACGTCGGCGCCGCCGCCGTCCTGCTCGATGAAGCCGAAGCCCTTTTCCGCGTTGAACCACTTCACGGTGCCAGTAGCCATGTTGTTTCTCCTTCGGAGGCGGTGTACGGGAATACGCCCTGTGCGCATTCCGTGTCGCCGTGATGATCAGCCGTCGGAAAAACCTTCTGGCAACCACACCTGCAACTGAGTTCGACAGTAGCACGGTGCGATCGGCCTCGCGCGGTCGAAAATTCCGCTCCGCCGGGTGGTCGAGGAATACTCGCCGTACCCCGCACCTATTTCTCATTTCACGGGAACAGATATTGCTCTCCGCGGGCGCGGCTTTCCTGCCGTGCGTCCCGCCCGGAGCGCTCTGACCTCCCTCGACGGGACATGCGCCGCTGCCACCGTCGTCGGCGGACGGCACCACGGCGAACGCACCCGAGACTGCCGTACTGCAACAAAGGTCACACGAGACTTCCGAGCGGTGCGCCCGTTGGGCTGCGGGCCCTTCTCCTGCCTCCTCGCGCCTGCCTGCCGTGTGTGCGTCGTGGTCATGCCGGCGCCTCGTTCCGTGCCGTCCTGCGCGTGCTCAACGTCCGTAGGTGGGGGAGGCGGTGGTGCCCGAGCCGGTGGCCGGCCCGTGGCCGGTCAGGACCAGTTCCTTCGCCCTGCTGAATTCCTCGTCCGTGATGTCGCCGCGGGCGCGGATCTCGGACAGCCTGGCGAGTTCCTCGACGCTGCTGCGTTGACCCTGGTCGGCCACGGCCGCCCTGATGTGGGCGTCGAAGGCGTCCTGCTGTGCCCGGGCCTGCGCCATCTCCCGGCGGCCCATGTTCTTGCCGCGGGCGATCACGTAGACGAGGACGCCCAGGAATGGCAGGGCGATGGTGAACACCAGCCAACCGGCTTTCGCCCACCCGTTCATGGCGTCGTCACGGAAGATGTCGACGACGACGCGGAAGAGCAGGACGAACCACATGATCCACAGGAAGAACAGGAGCATGCTCCAGAAGACGCTCAGCATGGGGTAGTCGTACGCCAGGTACGTCTGCGCGCTCATGTCACTCCTCCGTCCCGGGCGCTCGCCCGGCCGCCGTTGCGTGCTCGCTTCAGCGTGCTCACGGTCCAGGACCCGGTGCCTCACCCCTCGCGGGTGAGCGTGCGGCGGCTGCGCGGTACCACTCGGAGGAGGCGACGTACTCGCCGAGGGCAAGGCCCGAAACGGCCACCATGAACACGGCGATCAGCCAGGACAGAAACGTGAAGACGGGCCCCAGCGGGCCGAAGTTCTTCAGGCTGCGCTCCATGGCTGTGGGGACGAACAGGAGGGCGGCCCAGCTCAGCACGACCGTGCCCGTGCCCGCCAGCAGCGCTCCCGGCAGCAGGCTCCGCCAGCCGATCCTGCCGCCCAGCAACAGATGCTGGGACCACCACCACAGCAGCACCGCCGACAGCAGGGACAGCGCCCATCCGATCGCCGCGCCGCTGCCGAATCCGCTGCGCAGCGGTGCCTGGACCACGAGGACACCGAGCCAGACGACCAGCCAGAGCAGCCAACGCCAGAACAAGGCCCGAATCGGCGCTCGGGGCAGGTGCCAGCACCGCTCGCACACCGCCTGCAGCGCCCGGCTGAAAGCCGTGGCCGACCCGAGCGTGACCACCACGCCCACGGCTCCGACGGTGTCCCGTGTCGTACCGGTGGCGTGGAAGGCGCTGCGTACCTCGTCGAGAGTGCGGCCGCGCACACCCAGAACCGTCCCGAGGGAGTCGGTCAGCAGGTCCTGCACCCCTTCGGGGGCGAACGCCGCGACGGTCATCAGCAGCGGGAGCGCGGTGATGAAGGCTTGCGCGGCCAACCGCACGGAGCCCTCCACCACGTTGAGCGCCGTCAGCCGGGAAAGCAGCCGTGCCGCCGGGCCGAGCCGCAGAGCCGCGGCGACCCGCTCCGCCGTCACGCGGCTGCGGGACGCCGATGCGGAACCGGGTTTCCTGACCATGACTCACGTGGCCACCGCCGCGATGAAACCGGCCCGGGCGGCTCACCCGTGGCCTCGGGACGACGGCTGTCGGCTGGGCGCTCGAGCACGACTCGGCCCCTTTCAAGACGTGGGGTCGTGCTCCGGTGTCCCGGGAGGACTTGGCGAGGGAGCCCGTGATCGCCTCGACGTCGATCCCGAGCTCCTGTCCGGCCGGTGCGGACGCCAGTGGCGCGAAGGTCTCCACGTACCCGTCGGTGTCGTGGACCGTGTTCCGGACCCAGGCCGCGACGAGGGCAGGAGAAGGCGAGCAGCCGGGCCCCCGCGTGCCGGCGCAGCCTCCCGGACGCCGCGCGTTCCCCGGCGGTCAGGACATGAGGGTCCTTCGCGGATCCTTCCGGGTCCGGCGAAGCCGGGGCCGAGGCCGGGTTCATGAATGGTCCCCTCGTCGTGTGGTGAGCGGGTCTCGTTCCGGCCGCCTCTCGGCACCTGCAGGTCTCGCCGGCCGGCCCGGCTGTCAGATCGTCGCGGCGGGGCCGTGCGGGTCCGGGTCGCGCGCCCTTCGGAGCGCGGCCCGCCATGCGAGGGCGACCGCCGCTTCGGCCAGACCGAGCAGGACGAGCCACAGGCCGAGCAGCCGGGTCAGGGCGCGGGCCGATTCGGTCGGCAGGGCGAGCACCACGATCCCCGCGACGATGCCGAGCAGCGCGACGCCCAGGACGACGCCGCGGTGCGGCAGGTCCTTGTCGGCGATGGCCGTGTGGAGGGTGAGGATGCCGGACACCAGCCAGACGGCGCCGACGATCAAGGACAGCGCGGCGATGGTCTGCAGCGGGTTCCGCAGGCACAGCACCCCGGCCAGGAAGTACAGCACGGTCGGCAGCAGCCCTCTGAGCCGTTCGCCGCGTTCCTCCCGGCCGAAGCAGGCCACGAACCGGAACGCCCCGGTCACGAGCAGGTGCAGGCCGATGAGGACAGCCAGGACGTGCAGGGTCGCGTCCGGCCAGACCAGCACCAGGACACCCGGCACGATCGTCGCGATCGCCGAGCCCAGGATCCAGGTCCACGAGCCGCCCAGTTGCGCCAGTACGTCCGCGGCATCACTCACCGGGCGAGGGGCCGCCCCGTCGGCAGGGGGTTCAGGTCCGGCGGGCGACGCCGGATCACGCGACATGGTCATGGCTCCTCCTCGCGCGATCGGGCGGGTCGCTCCCGCACCGCCGACGGGGCGGAGCGTGGGTAACCCCTGGCTTCCTCAGCGTCCCGCGTGCCACCCGACCGTCGGGTCACCCCCGGCGGGTGATCGGGCGGCACCACCGTGGCGACGGGGCGGGACCGAAGAGTCGCGAGATGAGCGGATCTCAAGGCAGAGCGGACGGACCGACCGGACGGGCGCCACCAGACCGCGTCCGGCCCGCACGCGCACTCCGGCTGCTCTCGTGCCGGGACTGTCAGTAGGCCTGATCCTCCGGCAGTTGCCGCATCTCCAGGACGCGCAGGCCCAGCGACTGGAAGCGGGCCAGCAGTCCGTAGAGGTGCCCTTCGTCCACGACGGGGCCGAACAGGACCGTCTGGCCGGACATCACCACGTGACCCAACTCCGGGAAGGCTTTGGTCAGCGTTTCCGACATGTGTCCCTCGACGCGAATCTCGTAGCGCATGGGCAGTTCTCCCGCGGGCGGCGTGGGGCAGGCGGACGGCGCCCTTCCCTGGGATCGTCCACCTCCCTGCCTGGCCGGACCTCACCCGGTACAGGTGACCCGCCGCCCGGTGCAGGTGTGATCTCGTGTGGTATCCGGCGGCGCGGGCCGGGCCGGGCCGCGGTGGAGACGCTCGTGCCCTGCACCACGAGGAGAAACCATGGACTACCCCCCGATCGCCGATCACGGGTTGGTCGGCGACCTGCAGACCGCGGCGCTGATCGCCGCCGACGGCACCGTCGACTGGTGGTGCACCCCGAGGTTCGACTCTCCCAGCGTGTTCGCCTCCCTGCTCGACAGCGACCGCGGCGGCCACTGCAGGCTGGCCGCCGACGCCGGAGACGAGGTCACCGTCCGCCAGCTCTACATGGCCGACACCGCCATCCTGGTGACCCGCTACATGACCCCGGACGGCGTCGGCGAGGTCGCCGACTTCATGGAGCCGGACCTGTCGACGACCCCCTCCGCCTTGCACCGCTTGGTCCGGGTGGCCCGTGTGGTGCGCGGCAGCCTGCCGTTCGAGCTGATCTGCCGGCCGCGCTTCGACTACGGCCGAGCCGCGCACTCCCTGGAACGCCTCGACGACGGGTCCGTCGTCTTCCACGGCCCCGACACAGACCTGCATCTGCAGGCCACCGCCCCGGTCGACCTCCACGCGGACGGCAGCGATGTCACCGCCCGCTTCACCCTGCCCGCCGGTGAACCGGCAGCGATCGTCCTGACCAGCGAGAGCGGCGACGCCGCCGCCCGCAGCGGGCGGCCCGGCGGCCCGGCTCCCGACGTCGAGGCGATCACCGCGGCCTTCGACGCCTGCCGCGCCTTCTGGCTGACCTGGCTGCGCTCCTGCCGTTACCGCGGCCGCTGGCACGAGATGGTCGTACGCTCCGCGATCACCCTCAAACTCCTCACCTACGCCCCCACCGGCGCCCCGATCGCCGCCGCCACGATGGGCCTGCCCGAGCAGATCGGCGGCGAACGCAACTGGGACTACCGCTACACCTGGATCCGGGACGCATCGCTCTCCGTCCGTGCGCTGATCGACCTCGGTTTCACCGACGAGGCAGGCGCCTTCCGCCGCTGGCTGCGCGAACGCCTCGACGCCGGTGCGACGGCCACCGGCGAACCGCTCCAGATCATGTACCGCATCGACGGCGAACCCCACCTGAGCGAGGAGGTCCTCGACCACCTGGAGGGTTACCGCCGTTCCGCACCGGTCAGGGCCGGAAACGCGGCCGCCGACCAGATCCAGCTCGACATCTACGGTGAGGCCGCCTACGCCATCGCCCAGGCCGAGGACATCGGCGGCATCCGGGGCTGGAAGGTCCTGGCCGGCCTCCTGGACTGGCTGGCCGACCACTGGGACCGTCCCGACGAGGGCATCTGGGAGACGGGGGGCGAGGAACATCGGAACGAAAACCGGCGCTAAGCCTCCCGCGTACCTGAGAGCGCTTTGACCTGGACTTCTTCGAGGGCGGAGCCTTCAGCAGTCGTGTTGATCATTGACTGTGTGGAGGTCCGGGGTGCCGGTCGAGTTTCTGACGGATGCACAAGCCGCCGCGTACGCGGCGTACGAAGGGGCGCCGTCCCGTACGGAGTTGGAGCGGTTCTTCTTCCTGGACGACGCGGACCGGGAGCTGATCGAGGGCAAGCGGCGGTCCCACAACCGGCTGGGCTTCGCGGCCCAGCTCACGACCGCGCGCTATCTCGGGGTGTTCCTGGACGATCCGACCGACGTTCCGCCGGAGGTCGTCGACTACCTCGCCGAGCAGCTCGGCATCGCGGACACGTCGGCACTGAAGGCGTACGGGGAGCGGGAGAACACCCGGCTGGCCCATGTCCGTGAGCTGCGGAAGGTCCTGGAGTACACGGAGTTCGCCGAGGCGGAAGCCGAGTTGCGGGTGTGGGTGGATGCGCGGGCGTGGACCACCGGGGAGGGACCGAAGGCGTTGTTCGACGCGGCGGTGGGGTGGCTGCGTGAGCGGCGGGTGCTGTTGCCCGGCGTGACGACGCTGGCGCGGCTGGTGGCCTCGGTGCGGGAGGCGGCGAACCAGCGGCTGTGGGACAGCCTCTACGGGCTGCTGAGCATCGGTCAGCGGGCGGTGCTCGACTCGTTGTTGACCGTGCCGCCCGGTGCGCGGGTGTCGGAGCTGGACCGGCTGCGGCGCGGCCCGGTGCGGATCTCCGGGCCTCAGATGAAGTGGGCGCTTGAGCGGGCGGCGGAGATCGACGCGTTCGGGATGGGTGAGCTGGACGTGTCCGGGATACCGCCGCGGCGGCTGGCGGAGCTTTCTCGCTACGGCGTGGACGGCAAGGCGTCCCTGCTGCGGCGCCACGGCGACTCGCGGCGCCTGGCCACCCTGCTGGCCACCGCGGTCTACCTGACGAGCAGGGCGGTCGACGACGCGCTGGACCTGCTGGAGGTATTGATCGCGACGAGGCTGCTCGCGCGGGCGGAGCGGGAGACGGCGAAGCAGAAGCTGAAGACGCTGCCGAGGATGGAGCGGGCCGGGATCAGGCTGGCGACCGCGTTCCGGGTCGTGTTCGACACCACGAGTGAGCAGGTCGATACCGAGTCCGGGGAGATCAGTCCGCCGGAGGTGGCGACGCTGACGGCGATGTGGGAGCGGATCGAGGAGGTGGTGCCGCGCGAGGAGCTGGCCGCCGCGATCGCCGCGTTGTTCGAGCTGGCGCCGCCGATCGACTCGGACGCGGACGAGGCATGGCGGTCGATGCTGGTCACCCGGTTCCCCACCGTAAGGCCGTTCCTGGCTCTCCTTGTCCAGGTCGTCGACTTCGGCGCCACCCCGGAGGGCCTGCCGGTCCTCAAGGCCCTGAAGTCGCTGCCCGACCTGATGGGGCGCAAGAAGGTGAGCCCAGATGAGATCGACACGTCGCTGCTGACCGGCTCGTGGCGGCGGCTGGTCCTGTCCGCGCCGCACATGGAGCCGGGCACGGTGGACTGGAAGGCGTACGTGTTCTGCGTGCTGGAGTCCTTCCACCGGCTGCTGCGCCGGCGGGAGGTGTTCGCGAAGAACTCCTCGAAGTGGGGCGACCCGCGGGCGAAGCTGCTGGACGGCGAGGCATGGGAGCAGGTCCGCCCGACTGTGCTGGCTTCCCTGAACCTGCCCGGCGAGGCGGGTGAGCACCTGGCGGCGCGGGCCGCGCTGCTGGACGGCACGTACCGGGAGGTCGCCGGGCGGGTGCCGGCGAACTCGCAGATCGTGTTCGACGACGGCCGCCTGCATTTCGCCGCCCTTCAGCCGGAGCCCGAACCCGCTTCCCTGAGCGACCTGCGGAAGGCGGTGGAGGCGATGATGCCCCGCGTCGACCTGCCGGAGGTGCTGCTGGAGGTGTTCTCGTGGACCGGCGCCGACCAGGCGTTCACCTCGATCACCGGCGGTGAGGCGCGGCTCAAGGACCTGCACGTGACGGTCGCCGCGCTGCTGGTCGCGCACGGCTGCAATGTCGGCTACACGCCGGTCATCGGCGGGATCGACGAGCTGAAGTACGGCAGGTTGTCGCACGTCGACCAGACGTATCTGCGGCTGGCCACCTACCGGGCCGCGAACGCCACTCTCATCGAGCACCAGGCGTCCATCGGCCTCGCGCAGGTGTGGGGCGGCGGGCTGGTCGCCTCCGTGGACGGCATGCGGTTCGTCGTCCCCGTCCCCTCGGTCTACGCCCGGCCGAACCCCAAGTACTTCGGGCGCCGGGGCGGCGCGACGTGGCTGAACATGATCAACGACCAGGCGGCGGGGCTCGGCGGGAAGGTGGTGGCCGGCACCCCGCGCGACTCCCTGTACGTGCTCGATGTCCTCTACGACCGGGACGGCGGCAAGCGCCCGGAGACGATCGTCACGGACACCGCCTCGTACAGCGACATCGTCTTTGGACTCCTCACCCTGGCCGGGTTCGCATACGCGCCGCAGCTCGCCGACCTGCCGGACCAGAAGATGTGGCGCATCGACCGCACCGCCGACTACGGCGCCTTCCAGGAAGCCGCCCGCGGCCGGGTCGACCTCGCCCGCATCGAGCGCCAGTGGGAGGACATCCTGCGGATCATCGGCTCCATCCACACCGGCGCCGTGCGCGCGTACGACGTGATCCGGATGCTGTCGCGGGACGGGCGGCCGACCCCGCTGGGGGACGCGATCGCACACTACGGGCGGATCGCCAAGTCCCTGCACATCCTGCGTCTGGCCGACGAGCCCGGCTACCGCCGCCAGATCAAGGCTCAGGCCAACCTCCAGGAGGGCCGCCACGCCCTCGCCCGGAAGATCTTCCACGGCCGCTCCGGGCAGCTCTACCAGCGCTACCAGGACGGCATGGAGGACCAGCTCGGCGCGCTGGGCCTGGTCCTCAACGCCGTCGTCCTGTTCAACACCCGGTACATGGACGCCGCAGTCAGCCAGCTGCGAGCGGACGGGTTCGACGTCCGCGACGAGGACGTCGCCCGCCTCTCGCCGTTCGTGCGGCAGCACATCAACATGCTGGGCCGGTATTCGTTCAAGCTGCCCGAGCTGCCCGGCGGGATGCGCCCGCTGCGCGACCCGGACGCCACCGACGAGGAATGACCGGCCCTGGCCTGCGCCGCCGGGTGGGAGGACCCGCAATCTCCAGAAGCGGGACGGGTGATGGCTGCCCAGGTGATGAGGGTTCCGCTCATCCCGGGCCGTCCTCCCGCAGCTACGGCTCGGTTACAGCTTTCCGACGCCTTGGTGGCGTGGTAGCGAGCGGGTCATGATGGCGGCATGACGTTGGCCGTGCGAGCCATGACTCAGCTGGCTGGGTGGCCGGACCTTACCGAGGCTCCGGCGAGCTGTGGTGCGGGGCGTGCGCTGCGCTCCGCCCGGGGGGAGATCGTCCACTTCCATTCGGACCGGGAGGTCGACCTGCACCTCACCGCGTCGGCGATCCGGCGATTCACGGCCGAGTTTCTGGGCTCGCCCGCGATCCGGATGGTTCAAGGATCGCCCTGGGTGACCATACGTCTTGCCGGGAATGCGGACGTCGATCTGCTGATGACCCTGGTGAGCCTTGCGCTGAAGGCTCACCAGACGTGGCCGGTTCCGGGCGACGCCCTACAACCCCCATGTAATGATCACTTCCGTGCGGCTGTGCCGCGCGAGGATTCCTAGCCGAGGCTGACGGCCGCACCGCCCGAAACAGGTGACGTCATGGCGATCGACCCACGTGAACACGAGGCCGTCCGGGCGGTCACTGAGCGGCTCAAGAACTCCTACGGCGCGAAACGCTCCCCAGGCGAGGTTGAAGCGGCCGTGGCCAAGGCCCACGCAGCGTTCAGCGACCGACCGGTGCGGGACTTCGTCCCGGTCCTCGTCGAACGCAAGGCCCGCCGTCTTCTGGACGAATCCTCCCCCGGCACCACCCCGTGATCGGTGCCATGGCCGGCGGCAGAATGAGGCCGCCGGATCCGCGAGCAGCACGCGACACACCGGGCTGAGCCTTCCGCCGGTCGGCCTCACCGCATCGCCGAAGGGAGCGGTGTGCCGCAGGCTGGTGCACGGGGCCCTGGCAAGCGGTGCGACGAAGTCGCGGCGGAAGGCGGAAGGCGTGGACGCCCCTCCGACTGAGAACTGGATGCTCGGCTGGGCGCTTCGAGCCCGCCAGGTCGCTCACGGAGCGGTGATGGCCGGGCTCCTGGTGGACCTCGCCGCCGATCACCGCCAGGTCCACCTCGCCCACACCGTCCGCTTTCCGATCGACCCCGCCGCTCGCGCCCTCAGAGTCCAGCCTGCCGCCGTCCGCCTCGCCCTGCACCAGCTTGCCAAGGCCAGACTGGTCCACTTCCAGACCGAAGACCATCCCGACGACGGACCGCACGTCACCGTCACCCTGCTGCACCCGCCACCACCCCTGGCCTGACCCCGGCTGACCGCCCGCGCAACGACCCACCCGCCGACGCCCAAGGTTCAGGAACAGGCCGTCGGTTTTGGGGCACCCGACTCAGCGCGTGCTGTCGCCGGGCGCGAGCAGACTGGTGACCTCGGCAATCGCCTCCGCCGACGGGTGGAAGTAGCGGCGCACGTTCTCCGGCTTCTTATGACGTGACTTCGCCATGAGCATCGGCAGGCTGGCTCCGGCCTCGCCGAGGTGGGTGAGACCGGAGTGCCGGTATTCGTGCAGGTCCCAGCCCGTGCCCAGCACCCCGCCAACCGCCGTGTGCGCGTCGAGCAGGGCGCGGGCCTGCCCGTACGACAGCCGGACCAGCCCGGTATCCGGGCAGACGTCGCGCGGTGCAAGGACCTTCCCCGGCCCCGGGCGGCGGTGCGTGACGAACACGGGGCCGCGTGTACGGCCCTTGAGCAGCCGGGGCAGCAGGCGGGCAGTGCCGGCGTCCCAGTACACGGTGTCCAGCACGAAGTCCTCGCGCGGGGCGCCCCGGCGCCGGGTACGCGGCTGGGCGCCCTTGGCTTTCACCGGGGCCCGGCGGCCGGCCAGGTCCAGCTCCTCGATGTTGACGCCGAGGATCTCCTCCGCCCGCGCGACGGTCTCGTACAGCATCCGCCACAGCGTCTTCTCCCGCAGGTGGACGTCACGGCGGGCGATCAGCCGGTCGACAGCCATCTTCGAGCGGGCCGGGGTCTCCGAGTCCGGCGGCGGCATCCGCTTCACCCAGGCCGGCACCGCCGGGGCGTCGTATCCACGCTCGGCACACCAGCCCAGCCACGACAGCACCGACGCCCGGCGGGCGTTCCAGGTGTTGACCGCCGCTTCGCCCCACAGCTGTTCGAGGACTCCGCCGATCTCGTCGTCAGCGACGGTGGCAAGCGGGCGGGCCTCGCCGAGCCGTTCGGCGGTCTTGCCGACCGCGATGCCGTATGACCGGAGGGTGTTGCCGTTGCCGAGCGAGTCGAGGAAGACGTCGGCCGCCGTGCGGACGGTCAACGCCTTCCCGATAGGCATCTGCACGACCACGGGCACTGGCCCCTCCCTTGCCGCAGATAACAGGGTCGCCTCGCGCACAGCCCCGCGGACGTCGCCGCAGGCCGTGATCAGCGATGCCACAGATAATAGGGCGTTATCTGCGGAAGACTTTCAGACGGGTCCGGCCGCCGATGATCCGTCAGCCGCCCACCAGGGCCGATCAAGGCTTAGCGCCGGTTTTCGTTCCGATGTTCCTCGACCCCCTACTCGTCGAGCACGACGACCACGGGCTGGTCGCGTTCGTTCAGTTCGGCGGCGAGCGTCGCCAGCAGCTTGTGGTCCACCATGGCCGCCTGCGTCGGAAGCCCGACGGCACCGGAGGCCGGCACACCGCACGCGCGCAGAGCCTGGAGGACGTACGCCCAGAACATACCGGGACGCCCGTCCTCCTCCTCGGCGGTGAGCCAGGCGACCGGCTGCCGCAGCCCGGCGGCCCAGTCGGCGGTCAGCAGGGTCTTTCCGGTGCCGGCCGCTCCGTTGACCAGGGTCAAAGGCGTCTGGAGAGCCTGGTCCAGGTGCCGGACGAGCCGCCGCCGCCGCAGGTAGGTCGCCGGCCTCGACGGCAGCGCGATCCGGGTGCGGAGAAACGGGTCCCCCAGAGGATCGACCCACAGATCAGTGGGATCGGCCGGTCCTCGAGCACGGTCGTCGCCATCCGCCACGGCGCTCACCACCCTGTCCGTCGAAGTCGGGTCATGGGCAGCGCTCTTTCCTCCAGCATCCCAGTGTTCCTGCTCCCGCGCGCGGGAGCAGGGCCGACGGTTCGCCGGGGTCACGAGAACGGTCCGGTCCGGATCAGTGCTCCAGAGCGGATCAGTGCTTCAGAACGATCTTGAAGGAAATGATCAGCAGGCCGAGCAGCAGGTTGACCGATGCCGTGGCGGCCACAAGCCGCCGCGAAGCACCGGCGCGCCGTGCTGCGGCCACGGACCAGCCCACCTGGCCCGCCACGGCGACGCAGAGCGCCAGCCAGAGGGTGCCGCGCACATCCAGGCTCAGGAGCGGGCTGACGGCCACCGCGGCCGCCGGCGGGACGGCGGCTTTGACGATCGGCCACTCGTCGCGGCAAACGTCCAGCACCACCCGGCGGCCCAGCGTCTGCTGCGCCAGGCGCGCTCCGAACAGGTGGGCATGCACATGCGCGATCCAGAACGCCACGCCGGTGAGCAACAGCAGCAGCACCAGCTCGGTGCGGGGGAACGAGCCCAGGGAGCCGGCGCCCACCACCACGGAGGCCGCGAGCATGGATCCGTAGACTCCGCCCGTGTAGTCCGCGTGGGTCCGGTGCTCGGCCCGGCGCGCACTGCGGGACGTGGTCGGGCCGGTCCTGGTTCTGGACACCGGCGACTCCCTCCGGTGGAGCCGGCCGGAGCGCCGCCGGCGAACGCTCCACCGCTCCTCTGATCGCATGCGAAGTACGCGCCATGCTCCTCACCCGGCCGCGGGGCAGCGGTGTGCCGGTCAGCTCCGGGCCGCTCCGCCTCGGAGGTCGGGCCGGAAGGTGCCGGTCACGTCATTGCCCGACTGGATGACGCAGTAGCTGTTCTCCGGTACCTCGTTCCAGGCGCCGGGGAGGTCGCCCAGCGGTTCGGACACGACGAGGCGCGTCTCGTCGGAGATGTTCCGGAGGAACTCCGCGTCCGGGTGGAGTGCGCGCAGGGTGTCCACCTTGGTACTGAAGTACAACGACCGTGAGCGCCCTTCGCTGGAGTGGCGGAAGGCCCATACGCGCTCGCCGTCGGCCACCGCGACGGTCATCTGGAGCGGGTGCCGGACGTCGTGCGCGTGCCCCGTTCTCTCGACGAGGCCCGCCATGCGTGCCACGGCTCCGGGCGGATCCTCCGTCAGGCCGAAGGTCAGGGCGAGGAAGAACATGAGCTCGGAGTCGGTGGACCCCTCGATGCCGGGGTACAGCGACGGATCGACCGCCAGGGCGAGGTCACGCCGGAGGAGGCGGAATCCGCTGATCATCCCGTTGTGCATCCACATCCAGCGACCGTTCCGGAAGGGGTGGCAGTTGGACTGCTGCACGGCTGTCCCGGTGGCCGCCCTGATATGGGCGAAGAAGAGATCCGAGCGAACGTGCCGGGCGACCTCTTGCAGATTGCGGTTGTTCCAGGCCGGCCCGACGTCCCGCACGATCGCCGGGGTGTCGGCCGTGTCCTTGGCGTACCAGCCGATACCGAAGCCGTCGCCGTTGGTCGTCTCCACCCCCATACGGGAGTGCAGACTCTGGTCGATCAAAGAGTGGCCCGGATCCAACAGAACCTGACTGAGAAGGACGGGGGTGCCCGAGTAGGCGATCCAGCGGCACATCTGGGATCCCTCCGCTCCTGGCTGAGGCACCGGCCGTGTCCGGCTCAAGCAGGTGTCGCGCCCGCCCGCACCCGGCCCGCAAGTCTTCCCTCGGTCGAGGACCCGGATCCACAGCCGCACTGCGGAGCAGGTCAGGAGCCCAGGAGCCGGCGCTTCTGGTCCTCGAACTCCGCTTCAGTGAGAATGCCCTGGGCCTTGAGGTCGCCCAGCTGCTTCAGCTGTTCGATCTTGCTGGTCATGTCGGCGGCCGGCGGAGCGTACCGCTCGGCAGGAGGTGCCGGCTGCGGTGCGGGCGCCTGGTACTCCTGCTGGGCCGCCCATCGACCCTGCTGCCGGCGGGACACACGGTTCGACACGGCGGTCGCAGTTCCGGCGACGACGGCCGTGCGGGCGACCCCTCGGAGGAGTCCCGGCATGGCGATCTCCCTTCTCGCTTCCCTTGCTCCTCAGGGCGCGGTCTCGGTCGCGTCGAGTGCGGCCAGAACGGCCGGCGCGGGAATTCTTCCCGATGCGACCAACTCGGCACCGCCGCGATGCAGGGCGGCGGCGAACGGGGCGGCCCAGACGTTCTCGTAGATCAGGACGCCGGCGGAGTTGCCGGGTTCCAGGGCGGCGGCTGCCTCTTCGAGGTCGTCCTGGCCGAGCAGCCCGGAGGACGCTCCTTCGAAGACGGCCAGGTCGAGTCTGCCGTCGCCGGTGAGATCTCCGATCTCCAGGCCGGTCACGGATCCGTCGGTCTCCTTCCGGATGAACGTCAGGTCGAGGATCCGGATGAGGCCGCGGTCCACCAGATCGACCAGGAGGGGGAGGCCCTCGCCGGTCATCCGGTTGCCGGGGAACTCGACGACCAGATAGTCGATCGGTCCCATCTCGCCGGATGTGTCGACTTCATCGAATGCGTCGCTCACGGCGTCACCTCTGAGCTACTGGCTGTCCCCCATGCCATTGCATCACCGGACCGCGCCGGTCGCACGTCGTGCGCGGTTCACCCATCGGGCTCACCCCGGTCGCGCCTACGGCATCGCATGGATCTTCTGGTGTCCATGACCCACACAGGTGACGAGCCGCTCTCGAACCCGGAGCGCAGCGAACTGGATGAACTGCGGCACCGCGTGGGTGCCCTCGAGAGTGCCGCCCGCCCGCAGGCGGCCCGTCATCACCGGTTCCGGTCCACGGGCTCCGTCCTGCTGATTCTCTTCGCGGCCCTGCTGTCGCTGCTGTCCGTCGTCGCGGTCTGGGCGAACAGCATCGTGCGGGACACGGACCGCTACGTCGCCACGGTGGGGCCGCTGGCAACCCAACCGGATGTGCAGCAGGCGGTCACCCGGCGGGTCACCGATGCGGTGCTGGCGCAGATCGACGTGGACGCGCTGGTCAAGCAGCTGCAGAACACCGTGTCGGAGAAGGGCGTCCCACCGAAGGCAGCCCAGTTGGTCGGCAATCTGCAGGGGCCGATCAAGAACGGTCTGAAGCAGCTGGTCAGCGGCACCGTGGAGCGGGTCGTGACCAGCAAGGCCTTCGAGACGGTCTGGGTGGAAGGCAACCGCAGAGTGCACTCGGCCTTCGTCAAGGCACTGACGGGCAGAGCCGATGGCGCGGTCTCGCTCGAGAACAACCAGGTGGCCATCGACGTGGCACCGATCGTGGCCCAGGTCAAGGAGCGGTTGGTCAGCGCCGGCCTGGGCGTGGCCGCGAAGATCCCGGAGGTCCACACGAACTTCGTGGTGTTCGAGTCGAAGGACATCGGCAAGATCAGGACCTACCTGAGGGTGCTGCAGATCATGGGCAGCTGGCTGCCCGTCATCGCCCTGCTGGTCGCCGCCGCGGGGGTCTACACCGCCTTCAACCGCCGACACGGGCTGATCGGGGCCGCGTTGGCGGTGTTCGCGGCCATGCTGGTCCTCGGGATCATGCTCACCGTCTTCCGTGACGTGTACCTCAACCATCTGCCCCCCGGTGCCTCCCAGGCCGCCGCCGGAGCGGTGTACGACGCGCTGATCAAGTTCCTGCGCGCCGGTGTACGGGCGCTCGGTGCCGCAGCACTCGTCACCGCCGTCGGCGCTTTCCTCTGCGGCCCGTCCCGGATCGCCGTCCTCGCCCGCACGGGCTGCCGCAGGAGCATCGGCGCCGTGCGTGACGTGGCGGTCTCCGGAGGGCTTCGACTGGGGGCGGTCGGGCGGTTCGTGCACCGCTTCAAGCGGTGGATCGGGGTCGCGATCGTGGTGGTCGCCGCGATCGTCCTGTTCACCTGGAGTTACCCGACCACGATGGTCGTGGTGTGGACCGCGGTCATCGTGCTGGTGGGCTTCGCGATCCGTGAATTCCTGGACACCGGACCCGCACCGGACACCACCGACTCCCGGGCCACCGCCGCTCCCTGACGGTACCGCCAGGAAGGGTTCAGAAGGCCGTCCACGGAAGACGAGAGCCCGTCCCGGACCCACACCATCGCCTTCGAGACGGGATGCGGACTCCGGGATCGGTGTCCGCGCCGCTCATGCTCAGTCGCCCTCGTTGATACGGCGCAGGAAGGCGCGTGTGCGTTCGTGGGCGGGGTCCGTCATGAGCTTCTCAGGGGGGCCCTCCTCCAGGACGGCACCCTGGTCGAACATGATCAGTCGGTCCGCGGCCGAGCGGGCGAAACCCATCTCGTGCGTGACGACGATCATCGTCATGCCGTCGTCGACGAGTTCCTTCATCACGGCGATGACCTCGCCGACCATCTCGGGGTCGAGGGCGCTCGTCGGTTCGTCGAAGAGCATCAACTGCGGCTTCATGGCGAGGGCGCGGGCGATGGCGACGCGCTGCTGCTGGCCGCCGGACAGGGCCGACGGTCGCGTAGAAGCCTTGTGTTCGAGGCCCACCCTGGCCAGGAGCGCCTGTGCCTGCTCCCTGGCCTCGGCCTTCGGCGTGCCGAGGACCTTCGTCGGTGCGACGGCCACGTTGTCGAGCGCGGTCAGATGGGGGAAGAGGTTGAAGCGCTGGAAGACGAAACCGATGTTGCGGCGGCGTTCGGCCACCGCCTTCGGCCGCTCCTCCTGCGGCCGACCGGAGCCGGACCCGCGCGGCCGGTAGCCGACCGGTCGGCCGTGGACGAGGATCTCGCCCTCGTCGATGCGTTCCAGGTGGTTGAGGCAGCGCAGGAACGTGGTCTTCCCGGACCCGGACGGTCCCACCATGACCACGACCTCGCGGGCCCGGACGTCCATGGAGACACCGTTCAGCACCCGCACGTCGCCGAAGCGCTTGACCACCCCGCGTGCCGACATCACCGCCGACGCGTCGGCCGACCCGGCGGACACCCCGGCCTCGTGACCCTCTTGTTCCCCGGCTTTCCTCGTCATCGGTTCCATGTCAGTGGGCCTCCTTGCCTACGAGCGCGGCGTCCTCGCGGCCGGGGGTGCGTCCCGGGCCGCCACCGGTGAGCCGCTCCCGCAGCGAGGGTGCGGCGATCACCTGTCCGGGATCGGCGAGTCTGCGCTCGATGAACCGCTGGACGAACGACCACACCGTCGTCAGCGCGAGGTAGTAGCAGGCGGCGACGAGGAAGATCTCGAAGGTCTTGAAGGTCGCCGAGTTGATCGACTGCGCGGTCAGGAACATCTCCTGCAGGCCGATGACCGACAGCAGGGAGGTCGACTTCATCATCAGGTTGAACTCGTTGCCCAGCGGCGGAACGATGATCCGGATCGCCTGCGGCAGCAGTACGACCCGCATGGTCATCGCCGGAGTCATGCCCAGCGCCTGCGCCGCCTCCGCCTGCCCGGGATCGATGGCGTCGAGAGCCGCTCGGAAGATCTCGGCCATGTACGCGGCCTCGTTCACGGCGAGCGTCAGAATGGCCGCCTGCACGACGCCGAGCAGGACGAGCCCGCTGAACTGGACGTCGCCGAAACGGTAGATGCCCGCCGCGGCGAGGCCGTTGTAGACGAGGACGAGCTGGACGAGCAGGGGTGTGCCGCGGATCAGCCAGACATAGGTCCGGCCGCCCCAGCGCAGCGGGGCAAGGCGGCTGCGCTGGGCCAGGGCGACGGCGAAACCGAGGAGCACACCGAGCAGTTGGGCGATCACCGAGATGTAGACGGTGCGCCAGAGTCCGTCGAGGAACACCCCCGAGGGCGAGAACAGGTAGTGCCAGAAGAACGGCCAGTCGAAGCCGGCCGGCTGCCCTGCGTCGGCGAGCACGGTTGCGTGGGTCACGTGGTCTTCTCTCTGCGCGCGTGCCGCGGGGTCAGCCGGAGATGTCGTCGCCGGTCAGGTTCCACTTCTTGAGGACCGCGTCGTACGTGCCGCTCTTGCGTACGGCTGCCAGCGCCCGGGTGAGGGCGTCGTGCAGGGACGTGTCGTCCTTGCGGGTCGCGGCTCCCACCTTGATGCGATTGAACGGTTCGCCGACGAGGCCGAAGGTGCCCGGCTGCTGCTTCAGCACATACGCGGCGGTCTCCAGCGTCGTGCCGTAGGCGTCCACCAGCCCGAGGCGCAGTTGCTGGAGGGCGTCGCTGTCCTTGGTGAACTGCCGGATGTCGATCTTCGGCTTCCCGGCCGCCGCGCACTTCCCGGACTGGTCGGTGAGGTACTGGACGACGGTGGTGCCCGTCTGCCCGGCCGCCTTCTTGCCGCACAGGTCGTCCGCGCCCTTGACGGCGTCGGCGTTCTTCTCCGCCACGACGAGGGTGTTGGAGGCGTACATGTACGGGACGAAGTCGACGACCTTCTCCCGCTCCGGCTTGATGTAGAGCTGGCTGATGATCGCGTCGCACTGCTTGGCCTGCAGCGCCGGGATGATCCCGTTGAAGCTGGTGTTGGCCCAGTTCGCCCGGACCCCGAGCTCGGCGGCCAGCGCGTTCCCGAGTTCGATCTCGGCTCCCACCGGCTTCTGTGCGACGTCGTAGTACGTCAGTGGCGGCGCGCTGATGTCCGAGCAGTAGGTGATCTGACCGCTCTTCACGAGCGCACCCGCGGGCACCTTGACCGATGCCGCCTTCGTGGCGTTGGCGTCGGTGCCGCCGGAGGTGCCGGCGCATCCGGTGAGGGCCATGGCGGCCGCGGCGGCGGCGCCGGTCAGCACGGACACCGATCTACGGGAGAAGGAGAGCGACCTGGCCATTTCCGAACCCCTTTGAGAGTTCGCGCTGTTGCGCGGCGATGTAAGTCAATGCCATAGTCGATAACGTTGACTATGACTGGGAAGCTAGGCCCGCCGCTCTTGGACTGTCAAGAAGTCCCTTGTAACGCGGCGGTTAAAGAGGCCGCACCGCAGGCGGCCCCGGCGCACTCGGGAAAGGGAACGATGTCCGCATTCACCCAACGTCCGCTCGCCGCGAGGGGCGGCGCATGGGCCGTCGCCACGCCCCACGCCGCGGCCAGCGACGTGGCGGCCGAGGTGCTGCGCGGGGGCGGCAACGCGGTCGACGCGGCGCTCGCCGCCGCCGCCATGCTGACGGTGGTGTACCCCAACCAGTGCTCCGTCGGCGGTGACCTGCTGGCACTGGTGGGCACCCGGGACGGCGACATCCGCTTCGTCAACGCGAGCGGCCGGTCCCCCCGCGTGGTCGACGCGGCGTCGTTGACGGCGGCGTACGACCTGATGCCCGTGCTCGGCGCCCTGCCGGTGACGGTTCCCGGCGCGGTCGCCGGGTGGGGCGTACTCGCCGAGACCTGGGGCACCCGTCCGCTCGCCTCGGCGCTCGCGCCCGCCGAGGCCGCCGCCCGTGAGGGGGTGCCCGTGGCTTCCGGGCTGGCCCACGACCTCGCCCGCGAGAGCGGCAACCTGGCGCGCGATCCCGGCATGCGCGGCGTGTTCTTCGCCGACGGCGAGGTCCTCGCGGCCGGACAAGCGCTGCGCCAGCCCCACCTCGCCCGTTCCCTGGCCCTGATCGCCTCGGAAGGCCCCGCGGCGATGTACGGCGGAGAGGTGGGCGCGAGCCTGGTGAAGCTGCTCGCGGCCGGCGGCTCCGCGATGACGGAGGAGGATTTCGCCGCGCACACCGTGGAGCTCTCGCCGGCGCTCGCCGCGGAGTACGACGGTGTCGAGTACCTGTCGGCCGGTGCGAACTCGCAGGGCCTCTACTTCCTCCAGGGCCTCAAGGCGCTCGACGTGGCCCGCACCGTCCGCGGGCCGCTCGACCCGCTGGGCCGCGACGCCGGCGTGGTCGCCTCGGTCCTCGCCTGGACCGCCGGCGACCGTGACCGCCACTGCGCCGACCCGGAGTGGAGCAGCGCCCCCGTCGACCAGCTGCTGTCCGACGCGTACGCACGGCACATCGCCGAGCACGCCATGGCCGGCACGGCGGTCGACCTGCTCGCCCAGCGCAGGGCGACCGGTGACACCGTCGCGGTGGTGGTGGCCGACGCGGACGGCACCTGGGTCTCCCTGATCCAGAGCGTCTTCCACAGCTTCGGCGCCGCACTTCTCGACCCCGGCACCGGGATCGTCCTGCACAACCGGGGCGCCTCGTTCTCCCTCGACCCCGCCTCGCCCAACCGTCTGGCCGGCGGGAAGCGGCCGCTGCACACGCTCATGCCGGTCCTGGTCCGCGAAGGGGGCGAACTCGTCGGCGCGCACGGCGCGATGGGTGGACGCGCGCAACCCCAGGTGCACACCCACATGGCCCTGCACCTGGCCGTCGGCTCCTCTCCCGAACACGCCGTGTCGGTGCCACGCTGGGTCCTCGGAGCCATGGAGGCGGGAGTGACGACCGGCGCGGGCGTCGTCAGCACCGAGCGGGACGTCCCTCCCACAGGCGTCCAGACGATCGAGAGGGCGGGCTTCACCGTCCGGCCGCTCGGCGTGAACGACGACGGGGTGGGCCACGGCCAGTTGGTACGGCGGGTCCCCGGGGACGGCCGACCGCACCTGGCGGCGGCCGCCGATCCGCGCGCGGACGGTTCCGCGGTGGCCGGCTGACGCCATGGCCGGATACGCGATCATGGGAGCGAGCGACGTGGGGAAGGAAGCATGACCGAGAGCAGTGCCAGGACGTCCAAGAGGGCGGGCCGGAGCCGGCTGCCGCGAGGCACCCTGAGCCAGGAGCTGATCGTCCAGGCGGCGTTCCGGGTCGCGGACTCCTCCGGCATGGAGAAGCTGACGTTCCAGGCCCTCGGCCGTGAGCTGTCCGCCCATCCGACGGCGATCTACCGGCACTTCCGCAACAAGGACGAACTTCTGCTCGCACTCATCGACGCCCTGCACGAGGAGGCCCTGGCCAACACCCCACCGCCCACGGACGACTGGGCCCACGACCTCATGCAGATCGCGATCCACACCCACGAGGCGTTCCTCCGCCACCCCCGGGTCGGGGCCCTGGCCGCCGCGCGCACCGCCCGGCGGGAGAACGAGTTCCGGTCCGTGGAACGCAAACTGGACTGCATGCGCCGGGCCGGGCTCGACGACGCCGAAGCCGCCCGCTACTACCGGGTCTTCGCCGACCTGGTGCTGGCCTACAGCGCCATGGACGCGAGCCTGGCCGCGCTGTCCCCGGAGCTCCGGGACGCCGACCTGCAAGCCTGGGAGACGGACTACCGCACACTGCCGTCCGACAAATACCCCAACATCGCGCGGGTCGCACCACGGTTCGTGGGCCTGGACGACCCCCAGAACTTCGTGACGGCCGTGCAGGCGGTCATCGACACGGTCCGGGCGAAGACGGAGCGCGAGGCCCGCCGCACCTGAGCCGCAGCGCGCCGCGTCCTCACGGCGCGGACACGCGCACGATGCCTGCGGTGTGCGCCTGACCGGCCGGTCCTGTGGGCACGCTGTGGGCACGCGTCGACCCGCAGGCGCGGGCAGCCCTTCTCGGCGCCGGCTTTGTTCGCGATCACCGAACTCCCCCGAGGCCGGTGGTCAGGTCACCCGTTCGCCAGCGGTCGATGGCCGACGGCCACGAAGGCCCCCACGATGGCGGAGAGGGCTGCGCCCGTACCAGAGGCAGGCACGACGTTTTCGAGCCGGCCGCATCGGACAGTCGGCTCCGGATCATCCGTCTCTCCCCCGGAGGCCGCAGTGGGACACGCTGTCGGCGATGTGCTGGGCCTGGCCGCGGGTGTCGCAGTCAGCCCGCTGCCGATCGTGGCGATCATCCTCATCCTGGCCACCCCACAGGGGCGCCGTGGCGGACTGCTGTTCGCCCTCGGTTGGGTTCTGGGGCTCGCGGTGCTCGGCGCGATCATGCTGGCCGTGGGCGGAGCAGGCGGAGCCTCGGCCGACAAGCAGCCCGCCACCTGGGTCGGAGCCCTCAAACTCGCTCTGGGCGCACTCCTCGCTCTCTTCGGCGCCCGCCAATGGCGGCGCCGCCCCAAAGACGTCTCCGAGGCACAGCTCCCGAAGTGGATGGCAGCGATCGACCGCTTCACCCCCGTCAAGATCCTCGGCCTGGGGCTGCTGCTTTCGGCGGGCAATCTCAAGAACGCGCCCCTGACCATCGCCGCGGCCGCCTCGATCAGCTCCGCCGGGATCCCCGTCCCGCAGCAGGTCGGAGCACTCGCGGTCTTCGTGGTCATCGCGTCCCTCGGAGTGCTCGCACCGCTCGCCGTCTACCTGGTCATGGGCGAACGTGCCAAAAGCATCCTTGCCAACTGGCGGGACTGGGCCGCGCAGCACAACGTCGCCGTCATGGCCGTCCTGTTCTTCGTGCTCGGCCTCAAACTCCTCGGCGACGGCATCGACGTCCTCGCCGCCTGAGGCAGTCCCCGGCTGTCGCGCTAACCGCCGTTCTGCTCGATGTGCAGATGGATCGGCCCGCGCAGCACGGGACTGCGTCGGTACGGTGGCGGGTCGGCGACCAGTCGGGGCCGGTCGATGCGGCGTACCAGCTCGCTCAGCGCGATCTGGGCCTCCCGTCGGGCCAGCGGGCCGCCGAAGCACAGGTGGATGCCGCTGCCGAAGCCGAGGTGCTGGTTGTCACGCCGGTCGGGGTCGAAGCGGTCGGGATCGTGGAAGCGGTTCGGATCGCGGCTGCCCGAGGCCAGCATCAGCATGATCTGCGAGCCTTTGGGAATGACGGTGTCGGCGACGGCGATGTCGCTGTACGCGGCCCGCCACGGAATGATGTGCACGGGCGGCTCGTAGCGCAGCAGTTCCTCGACCAGCGGCACGACCAGATCCGGTTCGTCACGCAGTCGTTGCAGCACCTGCGGGTGGCGCAGCAGCGTCAGCATGCCGTTGGTGATGAGGTTGACGGTGGTCTCGTGACCGGCGATCAGCAGCAGGTTGGCGGTGCTGACGATCTCCTCGTCGGTCATCCGCCCGTCCGGCCCGTCATCGTTGGCCAGTCGTGACAGCAGGTCGTCGCCCGGGCGGCCGTGGCGTTGTTCCAGCAGCCCGCCGAGGTACTGGCGCAGCCCGGTGCGGGCCTGCAGGCCGTTCTCGAGTATTTCCTTCGGATCGGTCCCGGGGTCGTAGTCGATCGCGTTGATGAGGTCGTTCACCCAGACGCGGAACCTCGGTTCGTCCTCGCGCGGCACACCGAGCAGGCGGCAGATGACACTGACGGGGAACGGGTAGGCGAAGTCGTCGACGATGTCGATCTGCTCCTTGCCCGCGAAGTCGTCGATCAGACCGCTGACGGTGCTGGTCAGGGAGGGGTCCAGGCCGGCCACCAGCCCCGGGGTGTGCGGCGGGCCGAAGTGGCGCATCGCCATCCGCCGCAGGCGGTCGTGCTCGGGCGGGTCGATGTTGATGAACGCCGGCGTGGTGTCTCCCTCGCGTGAGGGCATCGGATGCGACAGATTGCGCACGTCGGAGCTCAGGTGCGGATTGTGCAGGATGTCCGCGAGTTCGCGATACGTGCTGATGACGTAGCTGCCGTCCTCCTGCCGGGCCACCGGTGTCCTGCGCAGCTCGGCGTAGAGCGGGTAGGGGTCGGCCCGGGAGGAGTAGTCGAGGATCCGGTGCAGTGTGTCGGGCGTCTCGGTCGTGGTCATCTCGCGCTCCCTCCTACCGGTGGTGCTGGTGCGCGGCCGTGACGCGGCGCTCACCCGGGTCGTGGCCGGTGACGACCACGGTGGCGCCCTGGGCGAGCAGGACGGGGCCGGGGAAGTCGACGGGCACCGGTTTCGTGTCGACGGGCTGGTCGGGCGTGGGGCAAAGCGGCGGGAAGGGCGCGGCCGTCTCGATGAGCCGCCGGTAGTGGTCCAGCCACTTCGCGTTGTTGAAGCTGACCGCCGCGGTGACGCGGCCCTGGTAGCCGTACGCCGCGACGAAGCGGTGGTCGGACACCGACCCCTGGGTGACGACCACCTCGTCGGCGAAGGTCGGCACGCCGACGGACTTGATGTTGACGCCGAACTGGATCGACCAGAACAGCGGGATGGACAGGTGGGGCCAGCGGTCCGCCTGGCCGTTGACCATGTTGTGGGCGGCGACCTCGGCCTGCTCGACGGCGTTGGCCCAGTGCTCCAGCGAGATGAGCCGGTACTCGTAGACCGGGTTCGGACAGCGCGCCACGTCCCCGGCGACGAAGACGTCGTCGGTGACCAGCCCGTTGAGGTCGAGGGCACGGCAGCCCGTGTCGCAGGCGATGCCCCAGACACCCGCCGCCAGTCCGGAGCCCTGCAGCCACTCGGTGTTGCGGACGCCCCCGAGCGCCACCACCGCCACGTCGGCGTCGATCGTGCTGCCGTCGTCGAAGTGCGCACGGCGCAGCCGCCCCTGTGCGTCGCCCTCCAGCCGGGTGACCTTGACACCGCACCGCAGGTCGACACCGTGGGCGCGCTGCAGGTCCGCCGCCACCTCGCCGATCATGGCGCCGAGCGCTCCCACCAGCGGGGCCGGCGCCAGTTCGGCGACGGTCACCGGGATGTCCCGCTCGCGGCAGATGGAGGCGATCTCGGAGCCGGTGAATCCCGCGCCGATGACCAGCACGCGGGAGGGCCCGGCCGCGAGGGCCCGCTGCAGACCTTCGGCGTGCTCGCGTGTACGTACGACGAACACGCCGTCCAGCGCTGCCTCGCTCTCCACGAACCAGGGCCGGGCCCGTACCCCGGTGGAGATCAGCACCCGGTCGAAGGGGACCTCGCGTCCGTCGGCGAGACGCACGTGGTTGGTGGCCAGGTCCAGCCCGCTCGCGGGCACGCCCAGCAGCCACTCGGCGTCGATGTCACGACGTCGCGGCAGGAGAGTACCCCCGGCGGGCACCCACCCGGTCAGGACCTGCTTGGACAAGGGGGGACGGTCGTAGGGCTCGCCCGACTCGTCGCCGATCATCGTCAGCGATCCGGTGAAACCCTCGTCGCGCAGGGTCTCCGCGGCCCGCAGTCCGGCCAGTGACGCCCCGACGATCACGATGCGGCCGTCGCGCTTGAACGCTCGCAGGTTCTCGGCGCTGGTCATGACCTCGACGCCTCCACCGGTACGTCCCGCCCCTCCAGTCGGTCGACCAGAATCGCCTGGACCGGGCAGGCCGCCGCGGCGCGCAGCACCCGGTCGCGCTGGGCGTCGTCAGGGTTCGGGTCGTACATCAGCGCTTCCTCGCCGTGCATCCGGAACGCGTCCGGAGCCAGGAACGCGCACTGCGCATACCCTTCACATCGGGAAAGATCAACGACAACTCTCATCCCGACCTCCACAGGGACTGCGAGCTGCGGACCCGGAAGCCGGCGCCCCTCCGGCGCGTGAAGCGCGAAGACATGGGAAAGAGGTTCGGCCGTTGCCCGCCTCGGCGAACTGCGAGGCGTTGCACCGCGCTTGGCGGGTCTCCGCAGAAAGAGAGATCCTGACATTCCTCCCGAACAGCCTATGCCGGGCGCACATCGCCCGCACGCCGAGAGCTCAGGCGGCCTCCAGGGGCACTGCGGAGGTTTTCACGATGGCCCTCTCCGAAGCGGTGTTCCGTGGCCTGTACCACCGGCTGCGAGGCCCGGCCGAGGACGGCGGGGAGGAACGCCGTGGCGGTCTGGACCGGTTGACGCCGGAGCGGGTCGTGGCGGCTGCCGCCGAAGTCCGGTACGGGCGCACCGTGTCGTTGGCGGCGCCCATCGAGACCCGGTCCGGTCCGGGCAGTCCGGAGCCCGCCTCCCGCCGGATGACCTGGCCGGAGACCGACGCCACCGGACCCGGTGCGGCGGCCGGCAGGCGTCGTGGCCGTGGCCTGCGGCGCCGTCAACTGGGCGGCGCTGCGGCCGGCTTCGGCGAACGACCGGCATCGGCGCGGGCCGGCGAGCCGCTCCGATGTGGTCGGCCGGTACTCCGTGCGCCAACAGTCCGGCCTGTCCCTGACGGCCGTCGCGAACGCCCTCCGCGTGGGCGACCACCTGCTGGAGCGGCTGGGCCGAGCCGTCGGCGGCGTCCGGAGCCCGACCGGGCGAACATCCTCCGCCGGGCAGCGCAACGACGTCCACCCCAGGAGGCCGCCGTCCCTCCCGGGTGCTTGTCTGATGCCCGGACCTCCGGGCGACGGGCCCGGCAGAAACGGGCACGCAGTGGAGGGCAGGACATCGTGAGTTCCACCGAGGGGACGTTCCAGGGTGTGATCCCCGCTCACCTGCTGCGCGGGCAGAAGGCACTCGTGACCGGCGCGAACTCCGGGATCGGCAGGGCTACGGCCGTCGCCCTGGGCCGGGCCGGCGCCGACGTCGTGGTCAACTACGTGGCCGGGCCCGACGAGGCCGAGAAGGTGGTCGAGGAGATCACCGGCCTCGGGGTCCGGGCGGCCGCCTACGAGGCGGACGTCTCCGACGAGCAGCAGGTCGTCGCCATGATGGACCGGATGGTCCAGGAGTTCGGCACGATCGACATCCTGGTCGCCAACGCAGGACTCCAGCGTGACGCGGCGTTCACCGAGATGACGCTGGCCCAGTGGCAGAAGGTCCTGGACGTCAACCTCACCGGGCAGTTCCTGTGCGCCCGTGAGGCGACGAAGGAGTTCCTGCGGCGCGGAGTGGTCCCGGAGGTGTCGCGCGCGGCCGGGAAGATCATCTGCATGAGCTCGGTGCACCAGATCATCCCGTGGGCCGGGCACGTCAACTACGCCTCCTCCAAGGGCGGGGTGCAGATGATGATGGAGACGCTGGCCCAGGAGCTCGCCCCGAAGAAGATCCGCGTGAACGCGATCGCCCCCGGGGCCGTCAAGACCCCCATCAACCGCAGCGCCTGGGAGACGCCCCAGGCCCAGGAGGACCTGTTGCGGCTGATCCCCTACGGCCGGGTCGGCGACCCCGAGGACATCGGCCACGCGGCCGTCGGCCTCGCCTCCGACCTCATGGACTACGTCGTGGGCGCCACGCTGTACGTCGACGGCGGGATGACGCTCTTCCCGGGATTCGCCACCGGCGGCTGACCCGCACCCCACCCGCGTCGGCCTCCTCCGGAGAGACGACACATGCACACGGTCCTGCTGCCGGCGGACGTACCGGCGCAGCCGCCGATCGCGCTCGACATGCCCGGCCACGGCGTGGGCCGCGGCGACGCCACCGCACTGCTCCCTGCCCGGCGCGGGGGTGGGCGTTCTTCCTGCTGGTCTCCGCGGCCGGGACCGAACCTGTCTCGGCCGCCCTCAAGGTGTCCGTGTCTCCGAAGGTGACGCTGAAGGCATCCGCCACCGGCGTCAGGCGCGGCACCACGGTCAAGTTCAGTGGCACCGCCGCGGTTCGTTCCATCGGCGTCCCGCCCGGGTCCTGGCATCTCGACTGCGGCGGGCTACCTGGCCTCCCCCACCGCGACCACTGCTGCGCTGCCGATGTCTTCTGTGGGGCCTGAGGCGTGGTGCTGCCGAACATCCCGCCTCGCGGCCCGGCCCGGCCCGGCGGGCCGCGTCGCTTCCTCGCTTGTTGTCCGTGCGCGCGTTCGACGTCAGGTAGCTTTTTTATGTCTGTTATTCCTTTTTTGGGGTGTTCGACGTAGTGGGATGGTTCCAGTCGCTTCGAAGACTGGCGGGGGAGGAGCCTGTCGCGCCCCGAGGCCTGCCCGCCCAGGACCTCGGCGTGTCATCCCAGCTGGCTGCGCTGCGTACGGCGGCGGCTCGGATCGGCACCACACTGGACGAGGACACCACGTGCGGGGAGCTGACTCGTGAGGCCGCCAGGCAGGCGGGCGGAACGGCGGCGCTGTTGCGGCTCAGAACGCAGGCCGACGTCGAGTACGAAGCCGTCAGCGGGAACCCGGCCGTGCTGCCTGACGCCCGGTGGGCCGCACCCGCGACACAGGAGGCGCCGGGCCGGGGGGAGAACGGGGCTGCTTTGCCGGCGTCCGGCGGGCCCCGCCCGGCCTTGTGCGTGCCACTGGCCGCCGGCGGGCACCACTGCGGCACGCTTGTGTGCGCCCGGGACGGCGCACCGTTCACCGGCCTGGAGGTGGCATTCCTCGCCTTTCTCGCCGAGCACGCCGCCTCCCACATTCGGCATGCCCGGGAACACGCCCAGGTCAGCGGCATCGTCGGCAAGCTGCAGCGCGCCCTTCTCGTGGAACCCGGCCGCCCGCACCCCAACCTGGACGTCGCCGTCCGCTACCGGCCGGTCGGGCAGAGCGCCGTGGTCGGCGGCGACTGGTGCGAGACCGTCCGACTGCACTTCGGCCGGACCCTGCTCATCGTCGGCGACGTCATGGGACACGGCTTGGAGGCAGCCGTCGATATGACCGCCTACCGCTCCGCTCTGCGCTACACAGCCTCCGCCGACCTGCCACCACACCGCGTGCTACGCCAGCTCGACGACATCGCCTCCAGGGAGCCGGACCGCCGACCGGCCACCTGCCTGATCGCGCGCGTCGATCCCAACCGCGGCCAGATGACCGTGGCCAGCGCCGGACACCTGCCCCCAGTCGTCATCGACGGACGGGGTCGTACCGCACTGCTGCCAGTTCCTGTCGGCCCACCCCTGGGCACGGGCCTCGGTGGCTACGAGTCGTCCACCTACCGGCTGGAGTCCTCCCAGACACTGATGCTCTTCACGGACGGGCTCGTCGAGCGTCGCGGCGAGGACATCGATCAGTCCCTGGCCCGGCTGTCCGGCGTCGGCATCGAAGGCGGCGCGGGTGTCGAAGACGTCCTCGACACGATGCTCACCCGCCTCGACGTCGGCCACGCCGAGGACGACGTGGCCGTCCTGGCCGCCCGGCTGCACCATCGCCCTGGCCGCACCTAGGACGCGCGACGCTGAACGGCCTGAGCCGTGGTGGTCGCGAGGCGGCGGCCCTGCCGACTCCCACCAGGGCGTCGAGTTCGTCGAGGTCGAGGTGCAGCAGCTCAGCGAGCACCGACGGTGCCTCGGAGCCACGCGGGTCAGTTCTGGCAGCCGCATTCCGAGGCGGGTGCGCCGAAGCCGTTGTCACCGTCCTCAGGCCGGGGACGGCGAGGTTGCGGTGTTCGTCCGCGGCCCCAAGCATGGAGTCGGGGAACAGCGGCAGGGCCCCTCGGAAGGCACCTCCCAGGAGGACATGAGAGCCATGACGTTTCCTGTGCCCCGGTCCGCAGGCCGTCGCCGGACAAGGCGCACTCGACAGGCATGCGTGCGACCCGCATGACCGACGACGACCAGCCGCCGCGCTGTCTGGTCACCGGCGCCACCGGTTACCTGGGCGGAAGGCTGGTGCCGGAGTTGCTGGCCGCCGGGCATTCCGTGCGCTGCCTGGCCCGGTCGCCCGGCAAGCTGCGGGATCATCCGTGGGCCGGGCAGGTGGAGGCGGTGCGCGGGGACGTGACGGACGAGGGCGCCGTGCGCGCGGCCATGGAGGGCCTGGACGTCGCGTACTACCTGGTGCACGCGCTGGGCACCGGCCGGGGCTTCGAGGAGACCGACCGGCGTGCCGCCCGGATCTTCGGTGAGCAGGCGCGGGCCGCCGGAATCCGCCGGATCGTCTACCTCGGCGGACTCAGCCCTTCAGGAGTACCCGAGCACGCACTGTCACCCCATCTGCGGTCCCGCACGGAAGTGGGCCGCATCCTCCTGGCCTCGGGCGTGCCGACCGCCGTACTGCGGGCAGCCGTGATCATCGGGTCGGGTTCGGCCTCGTTCGAGATGCTGCGGTACCTGACCGAGCGGCTGCCCGTGATGGTGACCCCGAGTTGGGTGCGCACCCGCATCCAGCCCATCGCCGTCCGCGACGTGCTGCGCTTCCTCGTGGGATGTGCACGGCTCCCGTACGACGTGAACCGCGCCTTCGACATCGGCGGACCGGACATCGTCACGTACGAGGAGATGATGCGGCGGTACGCCGTCGTCGCCGGACTGCCGAAACGGGTCATCGTCCCGGTTCCGCTGCTCACCCCCCGGCTGTCCAGCCTCTGGGTCGGTCTGGTCACCCCGGTGCCGGGCGCTCTCGCGCGCCCGCTGGTCGAGTCGCTCAGGCACGAGGTGGTCTGCGCCGAGCGGGACATCGTCCGTTACGTGCCGGACCCGCCGGAGGGACCGGTCGGTCTGGACCGGGCGATCCGGCTGGCTCTGCGGCGTGTGCAGGACGCCGACGTCGCCACCAGGTGGTCCTCGGCCTCGACTCCCCGTGCCCCCAGCGACCCGCTGCCCACCGACCCCGACTGGGCGGGCGGGAGCCTCTACACGGATCACCGCGAGCGCACGGTCGAGGCGCCGCCGCAGGCGCTGTGGCGGGTGGTGGAGGCGATCGGCGGCGAGAACGGCTGGTACTCCTCCCCGGCTGCCTGGTCCATGCGGGGCTGGCTGGACGCTCTGGTCGGCGGTGTCGGTCCGCGCCGAGGCCGCCGGGACGCGACCAGGCTGCGGGTCGGCGACAGCCTGGACTTCTGGCGAGTGGAGGAGATCGAGCCGGGCCGGCTGCTCCGGTTGCGCGCGGAGATGCGGCTGCCGGGCCTGGCCTGGCTGGAGATGACCGTCGACCGGGATCCACAGGGACGCACGGTGTACCGGCAGCGGGCCCTGTTCCATCCGCACGGCCTGGCCGGGCACGCCTACTGGTGGGGTGTGGCTCCCTTCCACGCCGCGGTCTTCGGCGGCATGGTCCGCCACATCGCCGCCGCGGCCGAATCGGCTGCCTCCGAACCGGCCCGTACCCACTGAGGGGGATCGAGGAACTGTGCGCGTCTCGGTCGCCCTGTTCACCGCTGACCTGCGGGTGCACGACAACCCGGTCCTTCAGGCCGCTCTGAAGGACGCGGAACGTGTGGTCCCGCTCTTCGTCGTCGACAGCGGCATCCGCCGCACCGGCTTCACCGGACCCAACCGCGCGGCGTTCCTTGCCGACAGCCTGGCCGATCTCGACACGGCCCTGCGGTCCCGGGGCGGCCGGCTGGTGGTGCGCGTCGGTGACGTGGTCGAGGAGACCTGCCGGGTGGCGGCGGAGACCGGGGCCGCCGTGGTGCACATCGCGGGCGGGGTGAGCCGCTACGCGGCACGGCGCGAGGACCGGCTGCGCGCGGAGCTCGCCGGCGACCGGCGCGAACTACGTGTCCACGATGCCTCGTTGACGACTGTGCCACCGGGGGCGCCGACGCCCGCGGGCAAGGACCACTTCGCGGTCTTCACGCCGTACTTCCGACGGTGGGAGAGCTTCTCCGTGCGCGGCGTCCTGCCGGCACCGGACGCCGTACGGCTACCGGACGTGGGCTCGGCCGGCCTTCCTCGCGCAGAGTCCCTCACGTCGGGTTCCACCTCGCCGGGCCTGCCTGCCGGCGGGGAATCCGAGGCCCGCCGCAGGCTGCGGTCATGGCTGGCAGGCCCGCTGTCCGCATACGGCGACCGGCATGACGACCTGGCCGCCGACGCGACTTCCCGGCTCTCTCCCTACCTGCACTTCGGCTGCCTCTCGCCCACCGAACTGCTGCACCGGGCCCGCGCCCAGGACGATCCCGGTGCGCGTGCCTTCGTCCGCCAGCTCGCCTGGCGGGACTTCCACCACCAGGTCCTGGCGGCCCGCCCCGAGGCTGCCGACCACGACTACCGGTCCCGGCACGACCGTTGGCGCCGCGCCACGAAGGAGTTCGAAGCCTGGCAGGACGGCCGCACGGGCTACCCCGTCGTCGACGCCGCCCTGCGACAGCTTCGCCACGAGGGCTGGATGCCGGGCCGTGCCCGCCTGCTCGCGGCCGGCTTTCTCACCAAGACGCTGTACGTGGACTGGCGGGCGGGAGCCCGCCACTTCCTGGACCTCCTTGTCGACGGCGATGTGGCGAACAACCAGCTCAACTGGCAATGGGTCGCCGGGACCGGCACGGACACCCGCCCGAACCGGCTCCTCAACCCACTCGTCCAGGCACGCCGGTACGACCCCCGCGGTGAGTACGTACGCCGCTGGCTCCCCGAGCTCAGCCACCTCGACGCCACCGCGGTCCACCGCGTCGCTCACCTCGACACAGCCACCCGGGCGGGCCTGGACTACCCCGCCCCGATCGTGGACCTCACCGAGGCCGCCACCCGATTCAGGGAGCGGCGAAGAGCCGACTGACCGGACAAAAGCAAGGCTTCATCATGGAGCGGGTGACGAGACGGGCATGTGGGTGGCCCGGACCCTCCAGCGCCCGGCAGGCAGCGGGACCGGTGCCTGATCAGGCATCCCGCCGCCGGGATACGGCGTCGTCCTCGACGCCGGACGACGTGGTCACGGCTTTCCCTTGACTCATTCCGGCTTCCGGAGCCGTTCGCTCCGGTGCCACCAAGAAACCGGTCGTCCATGGCAATGGCCTCTCAGCCGGACAACAGCTGTCCGACAGACGCACAGACACCCGGCGGTGAGAAAGTCTTCCTCTCGCCGCCTGGCTGCTCACCTTCCCGTGCGGCGGCGAGGATCACCCGAGTGAGCACCGCATCTCCCGGGTCTTCGACTGGCTGCAGGCTCCCTACGCCGGGTGGGGCCACTTCCTCGGCGACTACGAGGGCCTTGCCACCGACGGCTCTTCAGCGGTGCGCCCGTTCTTCGTGGAGACCAACGACAACGCGCCGCAGGACTCCACCGACGCGTACAGCGGCGTGCTGCCCACCAGTGGCGGCTACGGGCCCGTCGCTCCGGCCACGGCCACCACTCGTGCGACGGCCTCGCAGGCGGCTCAGCCGCACCGCGTCATCCGCTGATCAGACGCTGTCTGCGGGCGCCTGCGGACCATTGGTCGCGGTCGCGCAGGCGCCTGGCACATTGCCCCAGCCTCTGGCGACGGCACTGAGGTCCCGACGGGGCTGTGCCGCCTGGCGCCGTACCTGGACCGTCGCGGTGGGCGGGGCGCCGTCGAGGACGGTCATCTCGGTGCCCAGGGCGGGCATGCCGACGGACTGGATGCGTACCCCGTGCTGGTGGGACCAGAAGCGGGGCACCGGCATGAACGGCGCGGTGTCCTGGGGGCCTTGGAGAAGGGCGCCGGGTGCGTGGCGGCCCATCTCGATGGCGTTGATCCAGTGCTCGACGTGGCGCGGGGTGTCGTCGAAGCGGAGGTTGGGCCGGCGGCCGACGTCTCCGGCGGCGACGATGCCGTCGATCGCGTAGCCGTTCGCGTCGATGACGTGGGTGGTGGGGGCGCACAGGATGCCGTCGGTGAGATCGAGGCCCGTCTGCTGAAGCCACTGCCCGGCAAGAGGGATCTCACGTTCACCATCGACCGAGAAGGCCAGGCTTCGACCTTTTCCACGCAACACGCGGTACATGTGAATGATGTCGCGATCTACGGCCCCAAATAGTCGTACGTAAAGGGAAGTTCGTGTCCATGCGAGCCTCAAACGTAAACTCCCGGCCATTTTTCCTTTGAGCCCTTTGTGTGACTGTTATGAGCACGCCAAGATCTTCCCGCGTCGAGACACCCCCATATGCCCGACGCAGGGAGGAGAGGGCATGTTGCCCCCAAGGCACCAGCGACGGTTCATGACCTGCACCGTCGTAGCCGCCGCGTTCGGGCTGGTCAGCACCCAGTCGTTCGCAGCGTCGGCCGACACGAGACCCCGGCCCTGGCAGGCACGCCACCAGGCCGCGATAGGCCGAGAGCACATCAAGGCGTTGCACGCCGGCCACGGAATGTCCGCCTTCGCTGCCGAAGGCGATGACGACGGCGCCGACGAGGCGGAGAACTCCGCCGAGTCCACGGCCCAGTTCACCGAGGCCCGTACCGCGCCCGGTGTGGTCGCACCCGGCGCCTACGGCGCGGCCTGGCAGCAGCTGCAGTCGATGAAGCACGCGAGCGGCAGCTGGGACCACGTCACGAAGAAGGCGTACAACTCGGACGACTCCCGCTACCGGGATGTGAACTCCAACTCCAGCGGCGGCTCGGGCAAGGTGACCGGCCGGATCACCGGAATCGCCGCCGACGACCAGGGATACGTCTACGCGGGCGGCGCCAACGGCGGTGTCTTCCGCTCCACCACCGGCGGCGGGCACTGGAAGCCGATCGCCGACAAGCTGCCCTCGCTGTCGACGGGCGCCCTCTCCCTGGACGGCCAGAAGCGGCTCTGGTACGCCACCGGCGAGTCCAACACGGGGGCGACGTCCTTCGTGGGCACGGGCGTGTACGTCCTGAAGGACCCGCAGCACGGCAAGTTCCAGCCCGGCGACCGCGTGGGCGGCGCCGAGCTGGAGTCCACGGTCATCCACGCGCTGCGCTTCGCCGGCACCAAGGTGTGGGCGGCTACCAGCACCGGCGTGTGGTCGCACTCCACGACCACCCTGTCCGGCCCCTGGAAGCACGAGTTCGCCCCCAACCCCGACTACCTTCCCGGTGGTCCGAAGGCGGACGACCCGAGTGCCCCGTACAAGAACATCGCCAACGACATCGCCGTCGACCCGAAGGACCCGAACAAGGTTCTTCTCGCGGTCGGCTGGCGCGGCGGCGACACCTACAACGGCCTGTACGCGCAGGCGAGCGACGGCAGCTGGAAGCCGGCCACCGGTCTCGGCGACCTGCCGACCAGCAGTGACGACGTCGGCAACGTGACGTTCGGCGCGGCGGCCGACGGTTCGCGCCTGTACGCCATCGACCAGTCGCCGGCGCAGATGGCCGCCAACCCGGACAGCGGGCTCAAGGGCGTGTACGTGTCGAAGAGCGGCTCGCCGTTCGGGCCGTGGACGCTGATCGCGGACTACACCAAGCTGAAGGCGTCCGGTTCCGCCCTGCAGGGCGCCGGCTATCAGCCCGGCATCCAGTCCTGGTACAACCAGTTCCTCCAGGTCGACCCGGCCGACGCCGACCACGTCTACCTCGGCCTGGAAGAGGTCTTCGAGACCAAGAACGGCGGCGACAGCTGGATCACGCCGGGCCCGTACTGGAACTTCCCCTTCCCCTGCTGGAGCATCGACCCGGCCAAGCAGACCGGCGACTGCTCACCCACCACCCATTCCGACCAGCACGCCGTCGCGATCGGCAGCTACAAGGGCAAGAGCTGGGCGTACGTCGGCAACGACGGCGGTATCTACCGCCGCCCGCTCAGCGGCGCGGTCGACTCCGGCGGGCACGCCAAGGACTGGCAGTCCCTCAACGACGGCACCATCGACACGCTCCAGTACTACTCGGTGGGCGTCGGCAAGGACCTCGACAACGGCGGCGTCTCCGTCACCGGTGGCCTGCAGGACAACGGCCAGTCGATCCTGCGCGGCCACGACAAGGTCATGGGCTCCAACTTCGGCGGCGACGGCGGCGACACCATCGCCGACCCCGCCAACGGCTGCAACATCGCCGCCGAGTACGTCTACCTCGACCTGTGGGTGACCCAGAACTGCGGTGTCAACGACGGTTCGTGGACCACCGACCCGTCCAAGGCCACCGAGTACGAGGTCGCCCCGCCGGACAAGGACCTGGGTGGCGCGGGCGCCCGCTTCATCGCACCGATCGCCGCCGACGCCAAGGACACCAGCACCTGGATCGCGGGCGGTCGCCACGTCTGGGTGAACACCAAGGGCTTCGCGATCCGCTCCGGCAAGGAGTGGACGAACGCCTACGACCTCGGCGAGGGCCATGTGGCCACCGCGGTGGCGTCCTCCGGTGGCACGGTCTACGTCGGCTGGTGCGGCCCCTGCAACAACCAGGGCTTCACCCGCGGCATCGCGGTCGGCAACGCCGACGGCACCGGCTGGCACCAGCTGAACCTGCCCGTCGACGGCACGATCCCGAACCGCTACGTCTCCGGCTTCGAGGTCGACCCGGCCAACGCCCAGCACGTCTACGTGGCGATCAACGGCTTCTCCCGCCGCTTCACCGAGGGCCCGGGCGCGGGCGTAGGCCACGTCTTCGAGTCGACGGACGGCGGCGCGAGCTGGTCGGACATCTCGACCAACCTGCCCGACGTCCCCGCCGACACGGTCAAGCTCCTGCCGAACGGCGGCCTCGCCCTCGGCACCGACCTGGCCACCTTCTACCGGCCCGCCGGCGCCACCAAGTGGCAGGTCCTGGGCCACAACCTGCCCACCACGGCCGTGATGCAGCTGCGCCTCGGCCCCGACGGCAAGCTGTACGCCGCCACCCACGGACGCGGCATCTGGTCCTTCGACGTACGGCGCCTGAAGGGCCGTAAGGACTGATCCGACGCATTCCGGCATACGGCGGCCGGTGCGCACCCCGAGGCGGGGGCGCACCGGCCGCCGCGCGTCCGGCTCACTGCACCGGATACGCCGCCACACTCAGCCGCAGCGTGAACACGGGCGCGCTCTCTGGTCCCCAGGTGATGCTCACTGATCCGGTGCGCGCGGCCCGCACCGTGACTCGGGTGGCTCCCTTGCTGTCCGTGGCGGTCGAGGTCACCAGCGCCAGCATGGGGTTGCTGCTGCGGGGCTGCGGCCAGGCACCCTGTGCCCGGGGGTTGAGGATCACGGTCACTGTCGCACCGGATCGCACGCACAGGGTGTGGACGGAGGGGTCTCCGAGGCCGTGGGTGATGGTGGCGGATCCCGTTACGCATCCTGGGGACGCGGTGGCTGTCGGGTGAGGGCTTGGAACTCGAGTCGACGGCGACGACGGTGGCGTCGCCGACCGCGTCGGGGAGGGCGAGCTGGGGGTGCTCGGCGTGCTGGAGCTGCTCTCCGAGGGCGCGGTCGTGGGTGGAGCGGTGGAAGGACGCGGCGGTGCCGAGTCCGCCTCCGAGTTGCCGCCGCTGCCTCCGCAGGCGGTCAGGAGACAGGAGACGGCGACCAGGACGGCCGCGAGCGAGGGCCAGGATCCTCGGCCGCGTCTGCAGTCCTCCATCATCATGACCACTCCCTTTGCGCCATCGGACGTCACTGCGACGTCAGGGGCCGCCGTTCGGTTCCCGAAGTCCCTGGCAGCTTGGCAGGGCCTCAGCGGATACCGGAGTCGAAGGGGATGACGATGTCGGTGAAGCGGCCGTTGGTGACCCTGACGGTGACCGGCTGGGGGATTGGGGCGACGGCGCCGGTGAGGTTGGCGGGGTGGACGGTGTAGGTGCCTGGCGGCAGCGGGACACGAAATCGGCCGTCGGCATCGCTGGTCGTCTCGGCGACCTTCCGTGCGGGGGCGCCGCTGGTGATGGTCAGCCGGGCGCTCAGGGGCCGGTCGGGGCAGGGGCTGTGCTCCCGGGCCATGGGGCAGCCGCCGTCGACCATCGTGCGGCCTTTGATCCCGGAGTCGGATGCGGTCGGCGATGCGCCTGGGTGAGCGTCCCCGCATCCGGCGGCCGAAAGCGCGGCGGCCAGCGCCAGGACTGCGAGCGCGGCGCGAGCGAGGCTGTTCATACGGGTTGGACTTTCCAGGGTGGTGGGCGGTTCCGGTGACAGGGCGGTTCCGGTGACAGGGCGGGCCCGGTGGCCGGGCGGAGAAGAGCCCCGCCCGGCCCGCCGGCAGACCGCTGGTGCAGTGGTCGACGCACGACCGCACGGCCGGCCACCTCCTGCTGGGCGAGATCGTGGCCACGGCCGGCCTCGTCCTCCTGATCTTCGGGCTGGCCCGCGTCGGCCGCGCCCATTTCGCCCCGGGCCGCGTACTGGTTCACGTCCTCGACGTCGTTCGCGAACCCGGCGGTGACGATCGGCCGTGCCTTCACGGACACGTTCGCCGGCATCGCACCTGGATCGGTCGCCCCCTTCGTAGCGGCCCAGGTGGTCGGTGCCGTACTCGGACTGGTGCTCGTGGCGGTGGTCTTCGGGCGCCCGGCTCCCGCACAGGCCGATACCTTCGCCATGCACGCCGAGCCTGAACTCGCCGCCCCACCCTTCCCTGACCCGCCGCCCAGGAAGACGCCACCATGAGCAGCACTCCCGCCGCCGACCGGCCCTCCGTCCTCTTCGTCTGCGTCCACAACGCCGGCCGTTCCCAGATGGCCGCCGCTTTCCTCACGCACCTCGCCGGCGATGCGGTGGAGGTCCGTTCGGCCGGCTCGGCCCCGGCCGACACGGTCAACCCCGCGGTCGTCGAGGCGATGCGCGAATCAGGCATCGACATCTCCGCCGCGACTCCGAAGATCCTCACCGTCGAGGCGGTCCAGGCGTCGGACGTCGTGATCACCATGGGCTGCGGCGACGCCTGCCCCGTCTTCCCCGGCAAGACCTACCTGGACTGGAAGTTGGACGACCCGGCAGGGCAGGGCGTCGACGCCGTACGCCCCGTCCGCGACGAGATCGAGGACCGCATCCGCGGCCTGCTCGCCGACCTCGATGTGCAGCCCCGCGCGTGACAGTCGCTGCGTGGCGACCGGCGTCGTGAACTGCTGCTTTGCGTAAGCGACTTCGCAGACAACCCCACGTGATAGCGGCACAGGCCACACAAAATGCGTCTCGCCATTTGAGTCTCCCGAGGGTGAGGTTGCCCAAAGTGACACCCAGACGCCCCGGGGATAGCCGCCTGACCTCGACTCAGGGCACACAGAGGGCGCGCCACCCTGAAATTGGTCTAGACAATAAACAAACCCCAGGTCGCTGACCTGGGGTTTCATCGTGGAGCGGGTGACGAGAATCGAACTCGCGCTCTCAGCTTGGGAAGCGACGGCGCTTGGGTGGCGATACTGCGTTTGACCTGGGGATACGTTACCTCCGGTGCGGTTCGGAGGGCTGGCTTCGAACCGTTGCTCACCGTGGTTGTCCGGTCTTATGGGCACGCTTTGGGCACGAGCCCGCACGGGGATGCTGTGCAAAGCCCGGCTGTCGCTGAGTCTGTCCGTCGCCTGTATCACGGCCAGGAGTTGTCGGGCCGCCGGCCCGTCGCGCGGGAGTGCGGGGCCGGCGGCACCGGTCGGCGGTCAGGCTCCGGGGTGCAGTCCGAGCCAGCCGGGGCTCGGGTCGCCCTTGACCTCACCGAAGTAGAGGGCGAAGGTCTGCTTCCAGCGCTCGATCGCCGCGCGGTCGGCCATGAAGCGAGGGAAGCCGTCGAGGTTGCCGTTGGGGTACTCCCAGACGGGCTTCAGCCCGGTCGGCGGGGTGACGTCGGTGCGGACCGACCAGCCGTTGGTGGCGGCCTTCTGCTGCTCGACGGAGAGCCGCCAGTTCAGGTACAGCTTGGCGGCGGTGGGGTTCTTGGCCTGCTTGAGGATCGCGGCCCGCTGTCCCCAGGACATGAACGGCGCCTCCTCGGGCAGCACCCACTTGACCGGCCCGGTGGACAGCGGCGCGCCGGAGCCGCCGATGCCGATGGCCTTCTGTCCGCTGCTGACGGCCGCGCTCGGGGTGTAGCTGCCGCGGGCGAACTGAAGGTCCTGGGTGGCCAGTCGGGCGAGCCAGTCCCAGCCGTACTTCTCCACGTAGAGGGTGTAGAGGTAGAGGACCGCGTCGTCGTCGTGCGGGTAGGAGGAGGCGATCTTCCCCTTCCAGCGGGCGTCGGCCAGGTCGAGCGGACCGCTGGGGATGTCGGAGCCGACCGCGGCGGGACCGTACATGTAGCTGAAGGCACTGACCTGGACGGCGACCCACGCGCCGTGCGGGTCCTTGAAGGGGGCGTAGAGCTTGGAGAAACCGGCCGGCTTGTAGGCGAGCAGGCGGCCCTGCTCCTTCCAGCGCACGAAGTCCTGCACGGTCTGGAGCTGTACGACGTCGGGTATCAGGGTGTCGGTCGCGAACTGGTTGTCGACGCGGACGTCGTGGTACTTGCTGTAGTCGACGACCACGGTCAGGTCGATGCCCGGGAAACGGCTCTTGAAGCCGTTGCGGATTCCGTCCGCCTGGCTGGAGATGTCACCACCGGCGTAGAGCACGAGCTTGCCGCCCTCCGCGAGGGCTGCCTGGTAGAGCTCGTCAAGAGTCCGCTTCTCCTCGCCGCCGCCCGTTGCCACGCGCCCCGCGGGGGCTTGGCCGGTGGCGGCCTGAGCGGGGGTGACGGAGGCAGCGGCGACACCGAGACCGAGAGCGGCGCCCGCTCCGGTGGCGAGCAGGCGGCGTCGGCTGGGAAGGCTGGTCATGGTGGGGGGAGCCTCTCTGTCCGTTCTGTTCTGTTCTGTTCGGTTGTCTGTGTGGTGCGGCTGGACCACGGCGGCGCAGCAGCACGCCGCCCGGGTACGGCACCCGGGCCGTACCCGGGCGCCGTGCTGCTGCTGCGGGGTCAGAACATGGTGTTGTCGTTGGCGCTCTTCTCGGGCACCTCCTGGATCACGTCCCAGTGCTCGACGATCTTCCCGTCGGCGACGCGCCAGAAGTCCGCGACGGCCATGCCCCGGTCTTCGGGCTTGAGGTGCAGGTTGCTGTGGGTGACCACCAAGTCCCCTTCGGCGATCACGCGCTTGATGTCCAGGCGCAGGTCGGGGAACTGCCCGCGCAGCCAGTGCACATAGCCGACGAAGGCTCCCGGGCCGTCCTGCGCCTCGGGGTTGTGCTGGGTGTAGTTCTCGCCGAGGTGCGCGGTGGCGGCCGCCTCGGGCTGGTAGTCGTTGAATGCCTGCTCGTAGAAGGCGGTCACGAGCGCCTTGTTGTCCGCAGCGGACATGTCTGTCTCCTGCCTCGCGGTGGGTGCGGTACGGCTCAGTCGTTCATGGCGTCGCGGACGAGCGCCGTGTCGACGAACTGTTCGAAGCGGACGATGAGTCCGCCGCGTACGACGAAGTGGTGGGCGACGCGGACGTCGATCGGCTTGCCCGTGGCCTTGTTGACGGCGGTGTAGCGGGCGAGGACGACGACGTTCTCGCCGTCGACGACGTAGGTGTCGTCGTGGGCGGCCCAGCCGTCCCACTCCTTGCCGAGTTGCTCCATGACGTTCGAGGTGACGCCCTCGGGGGTGCGGTAGGTGCCGGCCAGCGGGAAGCCGGCCATCTCCGTCCACTCCACGTCGGGGGCGAGGGTGGCGCGCAGGGCGTCCAGGTCGCCGGCGGCCGAGGCCAGGTACTGGCGGCGCACGACGTCGGCGGGCGCGGTGGAGGTGGCGAACTCGCTCATGGTCAGCCCCACTTCATCTCGCCCTTGGCGACCTTCGAGCCGATCTGGGCGGCGATCAGCATGCCGTTGTCGGGGAAGCGCTTGACGAGGGCGTCGTTCAGCGCGGCACCGTCGGTGGCCTTGCCGAGCTCCTCCTCGAAGGCGACCAGGTAGTCACGGGTGGCGCTGATGGCGGAGGTGTCGGCCGCGGTGCCGGGGAGGCGGTGGCCGGGGACGACCAGTTCCGGGTCGAGGGCGGCCATCTCGTCGAGCAGGTCGATCCAGGCGGCGCGGTCGGCGGGGGTGGGGGTGTCGGCGACCCAGACGTGCTCCTGCTGGAAGAGCAGGACGCCGCCGAGCAGGGCTCGGTGCTCGGCCTGCCAGAGGTAGTGGCGGTCGGGCAGGCCGGCCGGGCCGCCCCTTAGCTCGAAGCGGTGGTTCTCCAGGGTGAGGTCGCCGGTCAGCGGCTCCAGGTCGACCAGGCGGGTGGGCAGGTTCGGGCCGAGCGCAGCCCAGGCCTTGAGCTTGCCCTCGTACGAGTGGGCGATGTGCTCGATGACGATCGGGGTGGCCACGAACCTCGCCTCGGGGAAGGCGTCGGCGATCACCTCGGCGCCGAAGTAGAAGTCGGGGTCGCCGTGGCTGATGAAGACGGTGGTGAGGGTCTTGCCGGAGTCGAGGATCTCGGCGACCAGGCGGTGGCCGTCGGCGCGGGTGAAGGCGGCGTCCACCAGCAGCGCCTCGCTCTCGCCGGTGACGAGGGTGGCGGTCTTGTTCTTGCTGCCTGCGGGGAAGTCCAGGTCGAGGACCTTGAAGGAGAGAGTGCTCATGCGTGCTTCCTCGGGTGAAGGGTGATGGTCGGGGAAAACACCTCGCGGCGAGGTGTACGACGTGAACCGGGTCGAGTTGGGCAGCCCATGGCGAGCAGGGGTTCAGCCCTGGGTGCCCTGCTGGTCGATCGGGTGGAGGCTGAGGAGGTGGGGTCGGACGGGTTGGCGCCGTGTACATCGCCGATGGAGAGGCTGAGGCGGGCCTTGCAACGGTCGAGGGCAGCTCCGTCGCTCATGAACTGGCCGAGGCCGAGCGGGTTCATGGTGGCGTGGTCGAAAACTGGGCCTCTTCGTTTGAGGCGGTCCGTTCGGCGGTGGTGGAGGCGGCGGCGTCCGCCGAAGTGGGCGCCGCAGACAGACCGGACGCGCGGACGCCGTCCATGGGAGCGACGACGTTGAAGGCGGCCAGGACGCGCTTTCCCATGGGGCGGACTCCACATCTGTGGGGTGGACACGGCGAAGTATCTGCCGAGGCAGACAATATATCTGCCGTAGAAGATTTTGCAACGGCAGTTTCTTCCGTCCGCGTCCTTCTGGCACCCTTGAGTGGTGAACGAGCAACTGCTGAATGACGACGACGTGACACTCTTCGGTCTCTTCGTGGAGGCATACAGTCTCATCAAGCCTCTGGTGAACCGCGATCTCGATATACCGCACACCTGGTTCGAAGTGCTGCTGCGACTGGGCCGCACCCCCGGCCACCAGCTCCGCATGACGGACCTGGCAGAGGCCGTGTCCTTCAGCTCCGGCGGCTTCACCCGGCTCGCCGACCGCATGGAAAAGGAAGGACTCATACGCCGCGACCCCGATCCTGCCGACCGACGAGCCGCGCTCGCCGTACTGACCGACAAGGGCGGCCAGGCACTCGACCACGCGCTGACCGCCCACGTCTCCCACCTGCGCAACCACGTCGCAGGACCGCTCTCGGTCGAGGACCGCAGCCACCTTGAGCGCATCCTGCGCACGCTCCGAGACGCGAATGCGTAAGTTCCTGTCCTTGATCCAGAATCACCGTCGCGGGCTGCGGACGCCGCCAGAGCCTGCGGCAAGCGGAGTGCCCGGTATGCGGCGGGTCGTGGACGGTGGGGGTGGAGCGGTCGAGGGCGGCTTTGTACCGCTCGGACCGTCGCCGGGTGCGGGCACGCCGCCAGCGACGGGCGTCGCGGAACGGTGTGACGGAAACGCCGTGGCCGAACGCCTCGCGCACACCCTGAACACCCTCTGTTCCGCAGGGTAGTTGGGAACGGCTGACGGGTGCTTCGAGCGCCCCGGCCGCGGAAGAACGCGCGAGGCACCTTGAGGTGACCGGACGTCGACTCAGGTGTGAGCGGCTTGCCCAGGCGTCCTTGAGAGCGCATGCCGTGCGTCCACTGCCAGAAGTCGCCGACAGCCGTCCGGTCCACCGCGGCGGCCCAGGACGCGCAGGTCTGGCGGGCCCGCTGACCGGGTTCGGTGATCCGCTGGCGTTCGACGTCCAGCCGGCGACCGATCTTGGCGGGCACGCTGCGGTAGCTGCTTCCCGGCGCCCTGGGCCCCGCTGGGCCTACGACGGCTGTCACGACCCGGTGCTGTACGCCCGGCTCCTCGCGCTGGTCGAGGGCCGCGTCCAGGCCCAGGCCCAGAGCCTCACCGACACCCCCGACGACGAGGTCACCCGTTTCCTGCGCGGGCGCTGCGCTCCCTTCCGCGCCGTGGCCCGTCGAGGTCACCGACGACGAGCGGAGCACCGTGCTGACCGCCGCGGACGGCGGGGCCCTGTGGCTGCACCGCGCCCTGGACCCCACCGCACCCGACACCCGCCCCGCGACGGCGGCCGGCCAGGTCAGCGGCGCCCGGGAGGCGGCCGACGGCACCCGCGCCCGGGCGGTGTTCGCCACCGTGCACGTCGACGGACCGGCACGGGGCCGACGGGCGATGCCCCGGCCTCTAGAACATGCCGTTGCCGTTGGCCGAGGTCTCCGGGACGTTCTGGATGACGTCCCAGTGCTCGACGATCTTGCCGTTCCGCACCCGGAACAGGTCCAGGATCGCCGTGCCCCGGTCTCCCGGGTAGTTGACGTAGTCGCTGTGGATGGCCACCAGGTCGCCCTCGGCGATGATCCGCTTCGGAGTGACCGTCAGCTGCGGTGCCGAGGCGAAGTAAGCGCCGAGGCCGGCCTTCGCGGCGGGCACGCCGCTCTGCATCTGCGTGTTGTGCTGGAGGTAGCCGGGGTCCCAGTAGCGGTCGAGGGCGGTCAGGTCCTTGTGGACGATGAGCTCGTCGAAGGCCTTGACGACCAGCGCCTCGTTGGCCTTGGTGAGCCGGTGGTCCAGGGGCTGCGAGACCTGCGGTGAACTCAGCGTGGAGAACATGTCGTTGCCGCTGGCCGTGGTGTCCGGCACGTTCTGGATCACGTCCCAGTGCTCGGCGATCTTGCCGCCCTGGAAGCGGAAGATGTCGATGACGGCCGCGCCCTTGGTGCCCGGGACCAGCACCACGTTGGAGTGCAGCATCACGAGGTCGCCCTGGGAGATGACCCGCTTGACGTCGTAGCGGGCGTCGGGGAACTGCTGGTGGATCGAGGTGGCCAGGGCCTTGAGGCCCGCCGCCCCGTCGGCCGCGGTCGGGTTGTGCTGGATGTAGTCCGGCCGTACGTAGCGGTCGACGACCGCGGTGTCACCGTGCTCGAACACTCTCTTGACGACGGTGATGGCGACGGCCTTCTGGTAGCCGAAGCGGGCGAGGTCGCCGTAGTCGCCCTGGCCGTGCGCCGCGTGATCGGCGGCGACCGGGCCCTGCGGGGCCGCCACGGCGGGTACGGCGGCCGAGCCCAGGACCGCGGCGGCGGCGAGGAAGGCGACGACGGCCCTGCGGGCGGGGATGGTGGGGGCAGTAGGGGGCATGGTGCGCTCCAAACGTCTCATGCGTGCGAAACCGGGGGGTAGCTTGAAGTTTCAAACTCTGCATCGGCAGATAATCACCGCGGAGCGGTCCATGTCAACTGTCTTTGCCGCCCCTTGGCGTTCCTTGACCTCCTCGACGCTCTTGCCTGGAGCGCACTCGAAGCCGTGCGCCAGGGGGTCATGCAGTACACGCAGCTCGGACGCACGGGCCTCAAGGCCAGCCGACTGGTCCTCGGCACCATGAACTTCGGCCCGCAGACCAACGAGGCCGACAGTCACGCGATCATGGACGCGGCTTCTGTGACTGGGCGAACGTGTACGGCTGTGGCGAGAACAAGGGCCGTTCCGAATCGATCACCGGCAACTGGTTCGCCAAGGGCGGCGAGTGCGCGACAAGGTCGTCCTCGCCACCACTTGGTGGTACGGCAGGCAGAAGACGTATACGTCCGAGCGGCGCATTACCTCGGCTGAGGTCGCGCCCGTCTGGGCGTCCCAGCCGGAGGCCGGTGCGATGCGGAACGAGACCTTCGACGTGCCGCGTTCCATGTGCCCGCCCGGACAGAAGCGCCGCCAGCACCGCTGCGATCACTGGTCGCTGCCGCGCTACTGCCGCCGACCGCACGCGTCTCTCCACGCCGAGGCCCGGCGATCAGTCGGCGTACGAGGTCGAGGACCGCGAAGTCGAGGGTGCTCATGAGAGGACTCCGGTGGGAGGTGGCAGGTGGTTTCCGGAGAGGGCCGTGAGCCGTCGGCCGTAACCTCGGGCAAGGCGTGCACCGAAAACACGATCGAACAGCCTTGCCGCGCCGCGACAGAACCAAAGCGGTGGCCGACTTCCGGGCAGGATGTGTCCAGGGCGCCTTTCCGGAACGATCTCCAGCTTTTCCCTCGACCTCATGGCCTGCAAGGTGGAACGAGGACACGGCGTGGTGAAACGACGACGGACGTGTCAACCACGGGTCTCAGCGCTCTGCGGATTCCGGAAGGCACCGGGCGTCGTGCCGGTGTGGCGAACGAAGAACTTGCCGAAATTGGTGGACTCCGGGAAGCCGAGACGCCGGGCGATAGCCGCGATCGGCTCGTCCGTGTGCACCAGCAGCCGCTGGGCCTCCAGAGCGACGCGGGCGTCGATCACGTGCTTGACGGGCTGCCCGGTGGCCGTCACACAGGCGCGGGAGAGGGTCCTGACGGTGTAGCCGAGACGCTCGGCGTAGTCGGCGGCGCGGCGGGTGGTGGCGTAGGAGCGTTCCAGCTCGGTGCGGAAGCGGGCGTACACCTCCCCGCCCGCGTGCGGGTCGTCGTGCTCACCGTCGCGGGGAAGCCGGTCGATGTACAGCAGTACGGCGGCGAGGAGGTGCCTGAGGATCTCCGGTGACGCCGACTCGTCGGGACGGTCGTACTCCGCGCGCAACTGGCCGACCAGCGTGGTCAGGGCGGCGTAGTCGGCGCTCGCCCCGAGCTGTCGGCAGGCCGGTCCGTACCAGGTGCTGACCACTCGGTCGGCGCAATTCAGGTGAGGCGGGAAGGAAGGGGTGAACAGCACGTGCACGCCGTTGGTCGTGCCCGGCCGGACGTAGCGCTGGACCTGGCCCGGCCGTACCCAGAGCAGGGTGCCCGGTCGGCACGGATAGGTCACGAAGTCGATCGTGTGCTCCCCGCTGCCCTCCATGATCAGTGAAAGGGTGTGGAAATCGACCCGGTGAACCCCGTGAGGGTCCCTGCGGGCGCGCCGCTGGTGCAGGGTGGCCAGGTCGATGATCTCGAAGCCGGGCACTCGCTGCCGCGGCGGCTTGAAGCCGAGACGCGGGATCAGGTCGGCCTGCGAGCGGTCCACGGCGTTCAGCTCTTCGACCTGCATCACGATCTCCACGCGTCGTCGTCCTACCGCGGCGGATTCGCACCCTATCCAGCCGTCCGCGACCCGCATGACGCTGCACGCCAGGTTCCAGCGTCCTTGCACTCAGCCTGAACAGGATGGGCGAGTCGGCGATGCGACTGTCGCACCGACCGGTTGCGCACGAGGCCTCTCGGCACGTCCGTGCGGGGACCGCCGACCCGGCGAGGTCGACGCCTGTTCGGATCGCACGCCGAGCGAGATCGCGGAGCCGGGCTGGTTCGATTACGGCGATCGTGCGCACGTCTGGACAGCGGACCGCATGGTGTTCGACCTGCTGCATTCCTCTGGCTGCTGCTCTGACGACAGGACTCCCGGTGTCTCAGGTCACTCGTGCCCCTGGTGTGCTTGGCGGAAAGCTCCCGGAGTCACCCCTGTGTGACGGGTGAAGAACTTGCCGAAGTTGGTGGGTTCGGGGAAGCCGAGGCGGCGGGCGATGGTGGCCACCGGTTCGTCGGTGTGGGCGAGCAGACGTCGGGCCTCCAGGGCGACGCGGCCGTCGATGACGTGTTTGACGGGCTGTCCGGTGGCGGCCGTGCAGGAGCGGGTGAGGGTCTTGACGGTGCAGCCGAGGCGGTGGGCGTAGTCGGCGGCGCGGCGGGTGGTGGCGTAGGAGCGTTCCAGCTCGGCGCGGAAGCGGGCGTACACGTCGCCGCCGGCGTGCGGGTCTCCGCCGCCCTCCGGGTTGGGCAGCCGGTCGATCTGCAACAGCGCGGTGGCCAGGAGGAGTTGGAGGATCTCCGCCGAGACGGTCGGCTCCGGGCGGTTGTACTCGGCCCGTAGCCGGCCCAGCAGCGTGGACAGCACGGCGTACGCGGGACGTGCACCCAGCTGCCGGCACGCCGAGCCGTCCCACTCGTTCACCAGCCGGTCGGCGCTGCTGCCGTGCGGGGGAAACGCCGGCCTGAACAGCAGGTGGGTGCCGTTCGTCGTGCCGGGACGGACGAAACGCTGGACTTGGCCCGGCCGGACCTATAACAGGGTTCCGGGGCGGCACGGATAGATGACGAAGTCGATCGCGTGTTCCCCGGTGCCCTCCGTGATCAGCGTGAGGGTGTGGAAGTTCACCCGGTGCACCAGGTCGGGCCGCCGGCCCCGCTGCTGCCGTCGATGGTGCAGGGTGGCGAGATCGATGATCTCGAAGCCCGGGACCCGTTCCTCGGGCGTGTGGAAGTCGAGCCGAAGGATGGCGCCGCCCCCGGAGGAATCGCCGTCACCAGGGCCCGCGGGAAGCATCGCGATCTCCAGATGTCCTCGAATTACCATGCCGCGTCCTGAGCATATCTCGCCTGCCTGTCTTTTCACCGAGAGAGTGGGGGACATCGAGAGGGCGCGAAGCCGCCTCCATCTCAGGGAGCATCCCCATGAACGGCACGGTCACGGTCCTCGACAAGGGCGCGGTGCGCATCCACGGCTACATGTCGCCGGCGGACACCTTCCACACCACCACCACCCAACTGATCGAGACCTCGGCTCGCGTCATCGCGATCGACGCCCAGCTGTTCCCCTGTTCCCCGCCCACACCGACGAGGCCCTCGCCTGTGTCGAGGGCTCGGCAAGCCCGTCCACGGCCGCCTTCGACGGCGACGACCTGCTGATCGTCGACTTCCAGTTCCGGATCGCCGATCCGAAGCTCCCGTTCAACGTGGTGCGGGTCCACGTCTGACCGCGGTCACGCACAGCACGGAAAGGACACCACTCTCATGAAGATCACCATCGTCGGTGCCGGCAACATGGCCCGCGGTATCGCCACCCGCGCCCTGGCCGGCGGCCACACGGTCACCGTCACAGCCAAGGACCCCGGCAACGCCGTACGACTCGTCGACGAGCTGCGCGGGCAGACACACGCCGAGGGCCGGATCGCCGCCGCCGATGAATTCGCCGTGGACACCGCGGACATCGTGGTCCTCGCGGTCCCCTTCGACGCCGCCCAACAGCTCGCCGCCTCCTACGGACCGCGGCTGAGCGGCAAGGTCCTCATCGACATCAGCAACCCCGTCGACGGTTCGCTCGACGCGCTGGTCGTCGGCCCCGGCACCTCCGCCGCCGAGCAGATCGCCGAGGCCGCGGGACCGGACGTACGCGTCGTCAAGGCGTTCAACACCACGTTCGCCGCGACCCTCGTCGCCGGGAAGGTCAACGGGACTGCGCTGGACGTCTTCATAGCCGGCGACGACGAGGCCGCCCGCAAGCAGGTCGCGGACCTCGTCACTTCCGGCGGACTGAACCCGGTCGACGTCGGCGCCCTCAAGCACGCCCGTGAACTCGAAGGCTTCCAGCTGCTGCACATGGCCTTGCAGATCCGTGAGGGCGGCCACGGCTGGGCCAGCACGATCAAGATCGTCGCTCCCTGAGCCGCAGGAGCACAACCCCACCGAACCCCGCTGCCGGCCCGGAACCCCCATGGGCCGGCAGCGGACCGACGGCACCACCCCACCAGGAGAAACACCCCATGCGCGTCCGCACCTCCCTGACCACGCTCGCCGCCACAGCGGCCCTCCTCGTCACCGCCACGAGCGCCACCGCGGCGACCGAGCCCCTCTCGGCGGCGCACATCACCAACCACTTCGAGCTGGCGGCCTCGCAGCAGCCCGAGAACATCACGGTCGACCGCACCGGGGCCGCGTACCTGACCTTCTCCTTCGCCCGGCAGATCGTCCGCGTCACCCCGGGCCACCGCCCGCACGTGCTGGCCACACTGCCCGCCCCGGCCAAGGCGAGCACCCCCAACCTGGGCAAGGCGTTCGTCGGCGGCATCGCCCGCGCCGACGACGGCACCCTGTACGTCACCTACGCCACCGGTACCGCCGACCTCACCGGCGTCTGGGCCGTCCGCCCCGGTGGCCGTCCGCACCGCATCGCCGCCCTGCCCGCCGAGGGACTGCCCAACGGCCTGGCCCTCGACCCGCGCACCGGGAAGCTCTACGTCACGGACTCCGTCCACGGCGTCGTCTACCGGCTGCCCGCATGCGGCGGAAAGGCCACGGTCTGGGCCAAGGGCAAGCAGCTGGAGCCCACCACCTTCGCGGGCGCCAACGGCCTCAAGCTGCACAACGGTGCCGTCTGGGCAACCAACCTCGACCGGGGCACCGTCCTGCGCATCCCCGTCACCGCCCGGGGCACCGCGGGAAAGATCCAGGTCCGCGCCACCGGCATGCCGTCCATCGACGACTTCGCCTTCACCGGCCACGGCGACACCCTCCTCGCCGCCCGTGACGACAACCAGGTCGACCTCGTCCGCCCGAACGGCACCCACACCGCCGTCCTCACCCCGGCCGACGGCCTCCAGACCCCCACGTCCGTCGCGGTCCACCGCGGCACGGCGTACGTCCCCAGCGCCGCCTACCTGACCGGCAAGGACCCGAACCTGCTCATTGCCCGCGTCGACCGCTGACGGCGCGCTTGCCGGCGGATGCACGAAGTCCTCAAAAGGGTCTAGACGACAAACAAACCCCAGGTCACTGACCTGGGGTTTCATCATGGAGCGGGTGACGAGAATCGAACTCGCGCTCTCAGCTCGGGAAGCGACGGCGCTTGCGTGGGCGCTACGTCTCTGTTTCCGCTCTTCAGGGCACGCTGTGGGCACGGAGCTCCGAGGGGACCCTTGGTTTGGCCTGTAGCCCCGGACTGGCATGTGGGGGCGGACATTGCTGAGGTGTGCCGTGATGCGGCGTTGCGGTAGCACATGTCCGGCCGCGAGCGGTCTGATCGTCTCGATCTTCAACGCAGCGCATGGACGTTGTCCGCACCTCATGAGCCAGGACCAACAGGAACCAGGATGGCGGAGCCTCCTTGACCGGACCGCGCCTGCACGAGGCCGGAGTCCCAACGCCGGGCCGACAGGGCGCGCGCCCTGTCGGCCCGCGGCCCGAACGGGACCAGGCGGTTGATCACTGGCACGATTCCTGTCGCCAATCAATTCTCGGCTGCCTGACAATTGAGTCCGAGTGATTTCAAGGGAGGGCTCGGTTCTTCGATGAAAGGCCGACGGGTCGCGTGACGGCTCTGTGACTGGTTACGAGGCGACAACGTCCTCTGCGTCGAGTTTGTGAGATGGACCACGCAAGACTGCCACCGCCTTTGTCGGTGCAGGCCAAGGGGGGTGGGCGCCGCATTCGGCTTGTGGCCGGGCCCCTGCTTGTTCACGCAGGGGAAACCCGCCTCGTAAATCCTGAGCAGCCCAAGTCCTTCACTGCGGCTGACACGAGGCGGCTATGGGCCGACCGTAAGAGATCGGCAAGAATTCCAGGCAATTTTCGATCATGGTACGGGGGAGACGGGGAAAGCATGACCAAGGTGATCGCAGAGTGCGGGAATCTGCCCGCCGCCATCACGAGTTTCGTGGGCAGGCGGCAGGAGACCGCTGAGATCCGCCGCCTTCTGTGCATACGGCGGCTGGTGACGCTCACGGGCATGGGCGGTGTGGGCAAGACGCGGCTGGCGCTGGAGGTGGCCGCCGCGGCCCGGGAGGAGTTCGCGGACGGGGTGTGGCTGGTGGACCTGGCCCCGGTGACCGACCCGTCGGCGGTGGCGGCCACGGCGGCGGGCGCGCTGCGGGTGCCCGACCTCGGGGCGCTGCCCGTCATGGACCAGCTCGCGGGTTATCTGGCCGGGCGGCGCGCGCTGCTGGTGCTGGACAACTGCGAGCACCTGGTCGACGCGTGCGCCGCACTGGCCGGAACCCTTCTGTCGGCTGCTCCCGAGCTGTGCATCCTCGCCACGAGCCGCCACACCCTGGGCGTCACGGGCGAGCACGTCTTCGCCCTCGCGCCGCTCGCGCAGGAGGAGGCGGTGGAACTGCTGCAGGACCGGGCCGCTGCGTTGTGGGAGCGATTCCACGGAGGCGAGGCCGGCCACGCCGAGATCGCGCGTCTGTGCGCCGATCTGGACTGTCTGCCGCTGGCGATCGAGCTGGCCGCCTCCCGGCTGCGCACGCTGACCGTCGGCCAGCTGACGGACCGCCTGGAGAACCGCTTCGCACTGCTCACCGGTGGCAGCCGGACGGCACCGGCCCATCAGCGCACGCTGCGCGGGATGATCGACTGGAGCTACGAGCTGTGCGCCCCGGCGGAGCGGCTGCTGTGGAACCGCCTGACCGTCTTCGCCGGCGGGTTCAGCCTGGAGGCCGCCGAAGGCGTCTGCTGTGGGGAGGGGATCGCCGAGGCCGAGGTGCTGGACCTCCTGGACCGGCTGGTCGCCCAGTCGGTCGTCCTGACCTGCGAGGCGAGTGGCCGACGGCGTTACCGGATGCTGGCGAGCATCCGGGAGTACGGCAGGGAGCGGCTTGCGGATTCCGGCGAGCAGGACGCACTGCGCCGACGCCACCGCGACTTCTACCTCGCCCTCGCCCGCCGCATCGACCGGAACTGGTACGGCCCCGGCCAGGTGGAGAACCTGGCCGGGCTGCGTGTGGAGCACCCCAATCTGCTGGCCGCCCTCGACTACGAGGGTGACCCGCGGTCCCGGCTGGCGCTGGTCGCCGCCCTGCGCTGGCACTGGTGCGCGGGCGGGTTCCTCAGTGAGGGGCGCCGCCAGTTCGAGCGGGTGCTCGCCGCTGCGCCCGAGCCCGGCCCGGAGCGCGCCCGCGGGCTGCTGGTCGCCGTCTGGGTGGCGCAGACGCAGGGCGACCTGGCGACGGCCGACCGCTGGCTGGACGAGGCCGAGGCGCTGGGCGAGCAGTTGGGCGACCAGTGGGTGCGGATCCAGGCGTCGGGCCTGCGCGGGGTGTCCGCGCAGAACCAGGGGCGGCCCAGGGACAGCATCTGCCGGTACGAGGAGGCCCTGGCCGCCATGACAGCGCTGGGTGACGAGTGCGAGGCGGCATCCTGGCGGCTCGCGCTGGCCTTTAGCCAGGCGCATTTCGGTGACCCTCGGGCCGCACAGACCGGTGCGGGGTTCACCGCCGCCGCCCGGGCGAGCGGGGATCGCTGGGGCCGGGCCCTGGTGCTGATGGCCCTGGGCCACGACGCCTGGGCCCGTGGTGACCGCGAGACGACCGAGACCCTGGTCAGGTCCGCGCTGGAAGGCATGCGTGGCTTCAACGACTACGCGATGGTCGGGAGGATGCTGGAACTGCTCGCCTGGGCCACCGCTGCCGGCGGCGCTCACGAGCGGGCCGCCCGGCTGCTCGGTCTGGCGGATGCCCTGTGGCACGACGCCGGGAGCTCGATCTGCGCGTTCGGACCGCAGATGGCCGAGTGGCACGCCCGCTGCGAGCAAGCCGCGATCGCTGCGCTGGGCGAGGCGTCGTACCGGCAGGCGTTCGCCGAAGGCGGCACACACGGCACCCGCGCACAGGCCGTCGACTTCGCCCTCGCCGTCGACACGGATTCCGGTGCCGGGCCCGAATGCGGCAGGGACACCACGCACGACACCGGCACCGCATACGACGGTGGCACCGACGCCGACGGTGAGCTCGGTGCCGAAAGCGATATCGGCACCGAGGGTGATCCCGGCACCGGCGCTGACATCGACGCCGACGGTCACATCGACGTCAGGGAGACTGCGCCGAGCTCTGTGCGCCGCCGACACGCGCCTGCCGCCGCGGACACCGAGCCTGCGTCAACCGACGCGGGACCCCGCGTAGGCGACGTCCTGCTGGTCGACGGCGACCCGACCGCCAGGGAGAGCGCGCGGCGCATCCTGGAGGCGAGCGGCCACCGGGTGCGTGGCGCCGCCGACGGCGTGACGGGGCTCACCCTGTTCCGTCGGCAGACTCCGGACGTGGCCGTGCTCGCGGGTCGGCTGCCCGGCCTGGACGGGATGAGCCTGGCCGGGCGGATCCGCGAGGAGTCCGCGGTGCCCATCATGCTGATCGCGGACGGCGACGATCCGGCGGACGTGGTGACGTGCCTGGAGGCGGGAGCCGACGACTGCCTGGCCAGGCCGGTCGACGGCACGGTTCTGGTCGCCCGCGTCCGCGCCCTGCTGCGCAGAACCGTCCCCGCGGACCAGCCGTCCGACACCCGTGTGGTCCGGTTCGGGGACCTGGTCTACTGCCCCGTGTCACTTGAGGTGCGCAGGGAGGGGGAACCCGTCCACCTGACCACGACCGAGCTGAAGCTGCTGCGGGAGTTCGCCGCTTCGCCCGGCACGGTCCTCACCCGGGACCTGCTCCTGGAGCGGGTGTGGGACTACGCCTGGTCCGGCGACAACCGAGTGGTGGACGTCCATGTGCAGCGGCTGCGCGCCAAGATCGGCCGGGACCGCATCGAGACGGTACGCGGCTTCGGCTACAAGCTCCGCGTGGCCTGAGGGGGCACCTGCCCACGAACGGCGCGAAGGTCGCCCTCGCCGCGGCCGGACCCCCGGCTGCCGGTCGAGCTCGGCGCGAGAGCTGGAGGGCTGGTCGGCGGCGGTGACGCGGTGGGCCAGGCCCGGTTGCCGAGCGCCGGGCCGCCCGGCTGATGGGGAGAACCCCCGAGAGGAGTGCACTCCTACCGCGCCGCTCACCACGCGCGTGCCCTGAGGCATGAGACCTGGGTGGCGAACGAGGTACCCACCACCACGTCGCGACCTGGGCACGGCGGCTGCAGCCGAGCTTGGTCATGATGCCGTCCATGTGGCCGCCGACCGTACGCGGCGACGGCGCCAACTGGGCGCGGCGATCTGCCGGTTGGCCATGCCCTCGGCCACCGGCGCGGCGACCTGCCGTTCCCGTCGGCTCAGCGGACTCGACGCGGTGGTGGCCGGGGCGCCCCACCCGCTGCCGGCTACGGGGCGGTGTCCGGAGCGAGGGCGACCAGCGCGGAGATGACAGGGCCTCGTTGATCCGCTCGGTCAGCTCGATGTCGCGGCGCTGCCGTGTTCCGTCGACAGCTCCGGCGCGGGGTTCGCCTGAAGGGCTGCGACATGTGACGGGACGTCAGTCGGTGCGGGCCAGAGTCCACGTGCCACCACGCACCGCTTCGGCCGCGGCGGGGACGCTTCTGTAACAGCCGTACGTCAATCGCCCGACGACCACCTGTGATGCGGTCGCCGAACCGTTGCCGTACCACCGAGACACACGGCCGGTCTTCTTGGGCTCGGCCGGGGAACACCCGCCCCGGCCGGAATCCGACACCATCCCAAGGAGCCACCATGTCCTCGACCGAGGCATTGGAGACCCCGCGCGAGAAGCGCTCCCTGTCGTCCCGGCTGCGTGCCCACGCCCGCAAGGCCGTGATCCCGGCCATGCTGCTCAGCGTCACCGTCAGCGGACTCGGCCTGTCCACCGCCGCGCACGCCGCCGATGGCCCCCAGTGCCCCCCCACGGCGTCCCAGACCTGCGCCGCCGAGGCGCCGTGGCGCGGGCAGCAGCCGAACGGCGTCTCCAACGAGGACTGGTATGCCGCCATGACCGCGGCCCAGTTCTGGAGCGACCACGCGACCGTCCGCCAGGGCGGCAGCGGCGGGTACCTCGTCACGGGCCAAGGAGGCTGGCCCGGCGACACGGCCGGCCGGGGCTGGTACTCGTACACCACCGGCCCCTGGTACAACCAGACGACGTGGTGGATCTACTACGGCGGCCAGTTCTGGGACCGGGACAACGCGGTCGCGAACCACGAAGAGTACGACTACGGGGTCTCGGCCTGGGACGCCAACGGCGGGGGCGGGCAGTACCGCGAGTACGACGTCAATGCCCACACGACCACCGCCGCCGGCTACCGGGGCCAGATGCGGATCGTCCGCAACACCCGCAACGGCCACGTCTACGCGACGTTCGACCACTACCAGACCTTCCACTACCTCGGCCGCTGGTAGCCGGCGTGCGGCCCCCCGGGGCGGGCCCCCCCGGGGGGGCCCCCCGCGCCCCCCCCCCCCACGCTCACTTCATCGTCAGGGGGG